>NZ_CAKKMM010000023.1:0-24453 GCF_918698205.1 Microbacterium sp. Bi128
CCCTGGACCTGCTGGCCGACCCCGCCGCCCTGGAGCAGCGCCTCGCTGCGATGCGACCCGACCGGGAGGCGATCGCGCGTGCGCTGGCCGTCGCCGGGGCGCCGCTGCGCCGCGAGGACCTCGGCGCCCACGTCACGCCCGAGATCTGGCGGTGGGCCGTGGCGAACTGCCTCTACATGCGCAACCGCGTGACCGTGATCGACCTCCTCGCCGCGGCGGGCTGGTGGACCGCGGCCGACGTCGACGCCGTGCTGGCGCTCGCCGACGACGCCGTGCGGGCGGCCGTCGCCGCAGAGGTGACGGCGTGAGCGACATCGTCCTCGGGATCGACTGCTCGACCACCGGGGCCAAGTGCGTCGCCTGGGACCGGCACGGGCGCGCCGTCGCGCAGGGTCGCAGCGACATGCCGCTGTCGATCCCGCAGCCCGGCTGGGGCGAGCAGGACCCCGAGGACTGGTGGCGCGCGACCGTGCGGGCCGTCCGCGCGTGCGTGCGCACCGTGGGGCCCGATCGGGTCCGCGCGCTCTCGATCACGCATCAGCGGGAGAGCTTCGCGCTGATGGATGCCGAGGACCGTCCGGTGCGTCCGGCGATGCTGTGGCTGGATTCGCGCGCCGGCGACCAGGTCGATCGCGTCGGAACGGAGCGCATCCACGAGCTCACCGGAAAGCCGCCGAACCCGACACCGGCGCTGTACAAGCTGCACTGGCTGTCCGAGAACGAGCCCGAGTCCCTCGCCCTGACCGCGCACGTCGCCGACGTGCACGCCTACCTCGTCCACCGGATGACGGGGGAGTGGGTGACCTCGATCGCCAGCGCCGACCCGCTCGGGATCGTCGACCTGGCCGCCGGCGACTACTCGGACGAGATCCTCGGGGGGCTCGGTCTGGAACGGAGCGTGCTGCCGCGCCTCGTCGAGCCCGGCACCCCTCTCCGGGGGCTGCGTGCCGAGGAGGCCGCGGAACTCGGGCTCACGACCGACGTCCTCGTCGTCGCGGGCTCCGGCGACGGGCAGTCGGCCGGCCTCGGCGCCGCCGTGTGCGGCGAGGGAGACGCCTACCTGAACATCGGGACCGGACTGGTGTCCGGGTGCTTCGGCGCACGCTTCCACCCCCACGCCTCGTACCGGGCCATGTCGGGCGCGATCCCGCGGACCGTGAGCAACGAGATGTTCGTCGGGGCGGGGACCTTCATGGTGACCTGGTTCCTGCACGAGATCGCGGCGGGCGAGCCCGCGGGCGTGGTCCGCGAGGACTG
Source organism: Microbacterium sp. Bi128 (assembly GCF_918698205.1). NCBI lineage: Bacteria > Bacillati > Actinomycetota > Actinomycetes > Micrococcales > Microbacteriaceae > Microbacterium > Microbacterium sp. Bi128. The sequence continues at coordinate 1,258 of NZ_CAKKMM010000023.1, forward strand.
GTGGGAGCAGCAGGCACGGACGGTGCCCGCCGGCGCCGAGGGGCTGTTCGTCGTCCCGTACTGGAACGGGCAGCTGACCCCCACCTGGGATCACCGGGCCCGGGGCACGATGATCGGGTTCGGGGGCGTGCACACGCGGGCGCACATCTACCGCGCGATCCTCGAGGGCATCGCCTTCGAGCTGCGCTGGTGTCTGGAGCGGGCGGAGGAGCATTTCCCGGCGCCGGTGACGGAGTTCGTGGCGATGGGCGGCGGGGCGCGCAGCGACCTGTGGTGCCAGATCTTCGCCGACGTCCTGCAGCGCCCCGTCGTCCTCGCGGGCCACGACGAGGCCACGGCGCTGGGGGTCGGCATCCTCGCCGCCGTCGGGGCGGGGCTGTTCCCCGGCATCCCCGAGGCGGTCGCGGCCATGACCCGCCGCGGTCGTCGCTACGACCCCGACCCGGGGGCCGCCGCGCGCTACGACGACCTGTTCGACGCGTACGGCGCGATCTACCCGGCGCTGCGTCCGGTCTTCCCGCGGATCGCGGAGGTGGCGCATGTCTGACGCGCGGCCCGAGGGCTGGTTCGACGCCTACCTGTTCGACCTGGACGGAACGGTCTACCTCGGCGACGAGCTGCTCCCGGGCGCGAGCGAGCTGCTGGCCGATCTCCGCGCGCGCGGCGCGCGCACCGTGTTCCTCTCGAACAACCCCACGCGCGACCCGGCGATGTACGTCGCGAAGCTCGAGCGCCTCGGCATCCCGGTGGATCCGAGCGAGATCGTGAACACCGTCGTGAGCACGGTCGCGTGGCTGCGCAGCGAGCACCCGGGCGCCACGGTCTTCCCGATCGCGGAGGCGCCGCTCGTGCGAGCCCTCGAGGCCGCCGGCATCCGGGTGAGCGAGGACCCGACCGAGATCGACATCGTCGTGGCCAGCTACGACCGGGGTTTCGACTATCGCAAGCTCCAGATCGCTTTCGACGCCCTGTGGCAGCACCAGCGCGCGATCCTCGTCACCACGAACCCCGATCGGTACTGCCCGTTCCCGGGCGGGCGCGGCGAACCGGATGCCGCGGGGATCGTGGCGGCGCTGGAGGCGACGACCGGGGTGCGCTGCTCGGCGAACATGGGCAAACCCGACCGCATCATGATCGATGCGGTCACGGCGATGCTCGGACCCGAGGTGCGCTCGGTCGTGATGGTGGGCGACCGGCTCGAGACCGACGTGCGGATGGCCAAGAACGCGGGCATCTCGTCCGCGCTGGTCCTGACGGGGGACGCCTCGCTCGCCGACGTCGTGAGGTGCGAGCCGCATCTGCGTCCCGACTTCGTGCTCGACGGCATCGGCGACCTGCGTCCGCGATCGACGGTTGCGGCCGGTCTCTCGCATGCTTAGAATAATCAACCACACACCGAATAAGCATTCCCACGAATGACGGAGAGGTCAGCGATGGACGAGGAATTCCTGCTCGAGATGCAGCGGCGCATGCTGCGCATCCGCGGCTTCGACGAGCGCGCGTCGAAGATGGTCAAGCGCGGTCACATCCCGGGCACCGTGCACACCTCGATCGGCCAGGAGGCGCAGGTCGTGGGAGCCACGATGGCGCTCCGCGACGGCGACTACATGACCGGCAACCACCGCAGCCACGGCCACCCGATCGGCAAGGGATCTCCCCTCGGACCGCTCATGGCCGAGCTGCAGGGCAAGGCCGACGGCGTCTGCAAGGGCAAGGGCGGATCGCTCCACCTCGCCGACTTCGCCGTCGGCAGCCTCGGCGAATCCGGCATCGTCGGCTCCTCGATCCCGATCGCGATGGGCGCCGCACTGTCGTCGCAGGTGCTCGGCCGCGACAGCGTCGCGCTCGCCTTCTTCGGTGATGGAGCCGCCAACCAGGGCGTCCTGTACGAATCCATGAACATGTCCGGCGTCTGGAACCTGCCGGTGATCTTCCTCTGCGAGAACAACCAGTACGCGCTGTCCACCCCGGCGCACACGGTCACGAGCGGCGTCATCGCCGAGCGCGCCGCCGGATTCGGCATCCCCGGCATCCGGGTCGAGGAGGGGCAAGACGTTCTCGCGGTGTACGAGGCCGTGTCGGCCGCCGTCACCCGTGCCCGCGCCGGTGAGGGGCCCACCCTCATCGAGGTCGTCACCTACCGGTACAACGAGCACTCCGAGGGCCTGCGGCTCGGCACCGACTACCGGCCCGTCGACGAGCGCGAGGCGTGGCTCAAGAAGGACCCCCTCGTGCTCTTCCGTGAGCGCCTGATCGCCGAACACGGCCTCACCGCCGAACGGATGGACGCGCTCGAGCAGGAGATCCTCGCCGAGGTCGACGCCGCCGTCGCGTTCGCGGAGAACAGCCCCTTCCCCGACCCCTCGGTCGCCTTCGACGACCTCTACACCGACTCGGAGTACGCAGCATGAGCGTGATGAGCTTCCTCGGCGCGATCGGCGCCGCCCAGCGCGAGGCGATGGATGCCGACGAGCGCGTCGTCATCATCGGCGAGGACGTCGAGGCGAACGTCTACGGCACCACCGGCGGCGGCAAGACCCGCCGCGAGACCGGCGACTTCGTGCAGATGTACGGCCGCAGCCGCATCCGCAACACCCCCATCTCGGAGGAGGGCATCGTCGGTGCCGCCGCGGGCGCCGCGATGACGGGCCTGCGGCCGGTCGTCGACCTCTCGTACTCGAGCTTCCTCTACATGGCGATGGACCAGCTCGTGAACCAGGTCGCGAAGAACCGCTACATGTTCGGCGGCCAGGCCTCGATGCCGGTCGTCTTCCGCTCGGCGATGTTCTACGGCCTCAACACCGGCGCCCATCACTCGGACCGCCCGTACCCGATGTTCATGAACGTCCCGGGCCTGAAGATCATGGTGCCCTCGTCGCCAGCGGACGCCAAGGGGCTGCTCCGCACCGCGATCGACATGGACGACCCCGTGCTCACCTTCGAGGCGTGCATCCTGTGGGGTGCCAAGGGAGAGGTCGAGGACGAGCCCTTCTGGGTGCCGTTCGGCGTCGCCCGCACGGTCCGCGAGGGCACCGACGTCACGATCGTGGCGATCTCGAGCTCGGTGCCCGAGGCCGTCGCCGCCGCGGAGGAGCTCGCGGCAGAGGGGGTGTCGGCGGAGGTCATCGACCCGCGCACCCTCGTGCCGCTGGATCGCGACGCGATCCAGCGCTCGGTCGCCAAGACCGGTCGCCTGGTGATCGCCGAGCCCGCGCACCGCACGTGCGGCGCGGCGGCCGAGATCAGCGCGCTCGTCAGCGAGGAGGTCTTCGACGCGCTGAAGGCGCCGATCGTGCGGCTTACCGCTCCCGACATGCAGATCCCCTTCAGTCCCGCGCTGGAGAAGCAGATGTACCCGAGCAAGGACGGGATCGTCGCCGCCGTGCGGCGCGTCACCGGCCTGACCGCCCCCGCGCTGGCGACCGCCGGCGCCGAGTGAGAGACGACAGAAGGAGAACGACATGGCACGTGTAGAGGTTCTGCTCCCGCAGTGGGGCATGGGCATGAGCGAAGGCTCGATCGTCCAGTGGCACAAGAAGGTCGGCGACCGCGTCGCCGAGGACGAGCCGCTCGCCGACGTCGAGGCCGAGAAGGTCGAGGAGACCCTCGAGGCCCCCGCCACCGGAACCCTCACCGAGCTCCTCGTCGAGGAGGGCGACGTCGTGGAGGTCCGCGCCGTCGTCGCCGTCATCGAGACGGACTAGGCCGTCGCACGATCCGCCGGGCAAAGGGGCCCGGCGACAGAGAAAGGGCACATCATGACCGGAGTCGACCCGCTGGGTCTCATCACCGCCGCGCAGGCCGGCGGATACGCCGTCGGCGCGTTCAACATGCACAATCCCGAGACCACGCAGGCCCTGATCCGTGCCGCCGAGCGCGCGGACGCGCCGGTGTTCCTCCAGGTGGGGCGCGCGATCGTCCCGCACATGGGGCTGCGGGCGGCGTACGAGATGACGCGACGCGAACTCGACGCCTCGGGCCTCCAGGCGCCGATCCATCTCGACCACGGCACGTACGACGAGGTGTTCGAGGCGATCCGCCTCGGGTTCGACTCGATCATGTTCGACGGGGCGCACCTGGACTTCGAGGAGAACATCCGGGTCACCGCCGAAGTGGTCCGCGTGGCCCACGCGTTCGGCATCCCGGTCGAGGCCGAGCTGGGCCGGATCCCGGATGCCGCCGACGACATCCCGTGGGAGGAGTACTACACCCGCGTCGACGAGGCCGAGCGTTTCGTCGCCGAGACCGGGGTCGACCTGCTGGCGATCTCGGCCGGCGTGATGCACGGGGTCACCGGCGTCGAGCCGCGCCCCCTCGACATCGAGCGCATCCGCGCGATCCGTGACGCGGTCGGCATCCCGCTCGTCCTGCACGGCGCGTCCGGCGTGCCGGCCGATCAGCTGCACGCGGCGATCGAGGCGGGAGTGCACAAGCTCAACGCCGACACCGACCTGCGGCACGCCTTCCGACGCGGCATCGAAGAGGTGTGGTCGCGCGGCGACCGGCAGTTCGAGGAGGCCGTGTCCGAGGGGCGCGAGCGCATGATCGAGGCGACCGTGCAGAAGATGCGCGAGTACGGTTGCGCCGACCGCGGTTCGGCTCCCCGCGACGCATCGGCGGTGCTCGTGTGAGCACCGTGGTCGAGGAGGGGCGCGTCGAGCCGCTGACCGGCCTGCGGCGGACCGCCGCGCGACGGATGGTCCAGGCGTGGGCCGCTCCGGTCTTCCACGTCACCGTGGAGATCGACATGACGGCGGCTCTGCGCACCCGCGAGCGCGCCCCCGGTGCCACGGTGACCGACGCGATCCTGCGGGCCAGCGCGCGCGCCCTCGTGGCCGTCCCCGAGGTGAACGTCCACGTCGGCGAGGACAGCGTCATCCGTTTCGACCGCGCCAACGTCGGCGTCGCCGTCGACAGCCCCAAGGGCCTCGTCGTCCCCGTCGTGCACGACATCGGCGCGGCCGAGCTGTCGGACATCGCCCGTGCGCGCGCCGACGTCGTCTCGCGGGCGCGCGAGGGGGCGCTCACCCGCGACGACATCACCGGCGGCACCTTCACGGTGTCGAACCTGGGGATGATGGGCGTCACGCGCTTCGACGCGATCCTCAACGTCCCCCAGGCGGCGATCCTCGCGGTCGGCGCGACCGTTCCGCGGTACGTGCACCGGGAGGACGCCGGGCTGTGGGTGCCGACCGCGGAGTTCACCCTCACCGCCGACCACCGCGCCCTCGACGGGGCGACCGCCGCGCGGTTCCTCGGGGTCCTGCGCGCCGAGCTGGAAAGCCCCGGGACGTGACCGCCCGCGTCCGCGGGGACGGGGGACCGTCGCCCGCGGACGCGGGGGGCGTGCGTCTGCTGATCTCCGCCGACGCCGAGGGGGTCGCGGGTCGCGACCCCGCGCGCGAGGTGCTCACGTCGTTGCTGCTCCTGCACCGCGTCGCCGCCGACGCCGGGCCCGCGGTGGTCCGGGTCTTCTCCCCGGAGCCCACGGTGGCGTTCAGCCGGCGCGAGAGCCTGCATCCCCGCTTCTCCGAAGCGGCCGCGGTCGCGCGCGCGGCGGGTTACCTGCCCATCGTGCGACCCGCGGGCGGTCGGGCCGTGGTGCTGGACGCGGACTGGATCGTGATCGACGTCATCCACCCCGAGGGGGAGCGCGGGGCGGATGCCGAGATCTTCCGCGCGCGCGGTGAGCAGTTCGTCGGGCTCGCCCGGCGCTGGGGCGTCGACGCCCGCCTCGGTCCCGTCCCGGGGGAGTACTGCCCGGGGGACTGGTCGGTCAACGCCGGCGGTCGGGTGAAGCTCGTGGGCACGGCGCAGCGCGTGGTGCGCGGTGCCCGCCTGTTCACGGCGAGTCTGCCGCTGCGCGTGACCCCCGGCGCCCGGCGGCTGCTCGACCGGGTCAACGGCATCCTGGACCTCCCCTGGGATCCCGCGACCGCCGGGTCGCTCGCGGACGAGACCGCCGTGACGGAGGCGGTCGTCCGCGCCGACCTGACGGCGTTCTTCGCCGGGGCGGACGCCCGGCGCGTGCGCCCGGACGACCTGATCCCGGATGCCCCCGAGGCGCTCGCCGCGCTCGCGGGCGACCGGATCGTGACCTCTTCGTGACCTCTCGGCGAGCGGTCGGCGCCGCGGGATTCCGGGGCGCGATCACCCGTTGACAGGGGCGCTCGGGAGGCTTAACGTATAGCCAATCGCAAGATGAATAGTTAGTACAACTGGTCCCCGACCGAGAACGAGGAGGTTCACGGTGTCCGACAGCTACGACGTCCGGCCCTTCCGGATCGACATCCCCCAGGCCGATCTGGACGACATGATGGAGCGCCTGAAGCGCACGCGCTTCGCGGACGACTTCGCCAATGACGACTGGCGCTACGGCTACAACACCGCCTATCACCGCACGCTGGTCGACTACTGGATCAACGAGTACGACTGGCGCGACGTGGAGCGCCGCATGAACGAGCTCCCGCACTTCCGGGTGGACCTCATGGGCGTGCCGCTGCACTTCATCCACGTCAAGGGCAAGGGGCCGAACCCGATGCCGCTGCTCCTGCACCACGGCTGGCCCTGGACCTTCTGGGACGTCCGCAAGGTCATCGAGCCGCTCACCGACCCCGCGAAGTTCGGCGGCGACCCGGCCGACAGCTTCGACGTGGTGCTGATCTCGCTCCCCGGCTACGGATTCTCGTCGCCGCTGCGCGAGCCGGGCTGGAACTTCTGGCGGACCGCCGACCTCGAGAACACGCTCATGACGGACGTGCTCGGGTACGAGCGCTACGCCACCGCCGGCGGCGACTGGGGCGCCCTCATCGCCCAGCAGCACGGGCACAAGTACGAGGACGACGTCATCGGCGTCTACACGCACTTCCCCGCGCAGCTCTCGCACTACCTGCCCGAGCACCCCGACCAGCCGACGCACGTCGAGTACGACCCGGCGCTCGGCCTCCCCGCCGCCTCCGAGTACGGCGACGGCGAGGAAGGCTGGTTCGAGCGCGGGAAGCTGTTCGTCGAGCGCGAGAGCGGATACGGCGAGATCCAGCTGACCAAGCCCCAGACCCTCGCGGCCCTCGTGGTCGACTCCCCGGCGGCGCAGTTGGCGTGGATCACCGAGAAGCGCTACTTCTGGGGCCTCGCCGAGCGCGGCGAGGGCACGGAGGCGTTCGAACGCGTCTGGCCCAAGGAGGACCTCGTCACCACGGCCGCCGTGTACTTCCTCACGGGCACCGGCGGCACGTCGTCGCGCTACTACTGGGAGTGCCGCGGAAACCCGTGGACCCCGTCGCACGACCGCACCCCGGTCGTCGGCGTCCCCACCGCCGTCTCGATCTTCCCCGGCGAGATCTACAAGCCCCCGCGCACCTGGACCGACGCGTACTTCAACCTCCAGCAGTACCGCGTCCACGACGAGGGCGGGCACTTCGCTCCGCTCGAGGTCCCCGAGATCTACGTCGACGACGTCCGCACGTTCTTCCGCACCCTGCGACCGGCGGGCTGATCCCCGCTCTCGTCCTGCCGACCCCGGCTCACGGTCCACCCCACCGGCCGGTTCCCACCCCACCTCGCGACCGCTCCGCCGGCGCACTCGACGAAGGAGTCGAAATGATCAGCACCCGTTCCCGCACACGGATCCTCCGCGGCCTGGCCCTGTCGGCCGCCGCCGCCCTCGTCCTCACCGGATGCACCTCGACCGCCGGCGCCACCGGCGGCGCCGCGCAGCCGCTGAAGAAGGAGGACCTCGTGCTGGTGGCATCCGTCATCAACACCACCAACCCCTACATGGCCTCCAACATCGCCGGCGCCGAGGCGCTGTCGAAGAAGCTCGACATCCCGCTCGAGATCGTCGACTCCAATGGCTCCTCGCAGACGGAGATCTCGAAGATCCAGGCGATCCTCGCCAAGGGCAAGAAGGTCGTGCTCTTCGTCAACACCGTCGCCAGCTCCGACGCCCCGACGATCGTGAACGCGGTCAAGGCGGCCGGCGGCTACGTGACCATCTGGTGGAACAAGCCCGACAACCTCGACCCGGCCCAGGTCGGCGACAACTTCGTCGCCTTCCAGAAGATCCCGGGCGTCGAGTCCGGCAAGTGCAACGCCGACGCGCTCGGCGAGTCCCTCGACGGTCAGGGCAACGTCATCATGCTCCCGGGCGTGCAGGACAGCACCACCAGCCAGACGCGCGTCGCGGGGTTCAAGGCCGAGATGGCCGAGAAGTACCCGAACATCAAGATCCTCGAGGAGCGCCCCTCCAACTGGGATCCGCAGCTCGGCTACAAGAACTCGCAGGACCTCATCGCCAAGTACGGCGACACCATCGACGGCGTGTGGAGCGCCGACGACGCGATGCAGACCGGGTCGATGAAGGCGTTCAAGGATGCCGGACTCCTGGACACCACGAAGTTCGCCTCGGACGGCCTCTACCCCGACACGATCGCGTCGATGCAGTCCGGTGAGGGCGACAACGCCATCGTCGGCGAGACGTTCCACCGCGGGTACATGGCCTCGGCCGTCGGTCTCTACACCGCCTACCTCGCCGCCATCGGCGAGATCAAGCCGTCGGAGCTCCCGCAGGAGAAGCGCGACAGCCTCTTCGAACTGAGCTGCGTCACCCCCGACACGCTCAAGGACTACCTCGGCTACGACGCCGCGGACGGCCCGGAGAAGTTCGTCGACTCGCTCATCGAGAACGGCCCCTGGGACACCGAGCCGATGAAGCTCATCGGCGGCGGCCCCGAGGTCCTCCCGTCCAACTGACGGCCCGCGTCCCCCGGCCGCCCGCGGCCGGGGGACGCTCCACCCCTCACTCCTACGACGACGGAGTCGATCATGACAAACACCACCGAGCGGCCCCCCGCGGCCGACACCACCGCGATCCGCACCCGAGAGCATCACATCGCGCGTCGCACCCGTTTCTCCGGATGGGCCGAACCCGTCGCCCTCGTGGGCGCGATGGTCGTGCTCGTCATCGTCTTCTCGCTGCTGAACCCCCGGTTCGCCAGCGTGGGCAACCTCCAGAACATCCTCGACCAGGCCACGGTCCCCCTCATCGTGGGGGTGGGTGCGACGCTGGTGATCCTGCTCGGCTCCATCGACCTGTCGGTCGAGGGCGTCATGGGCGCCGCCGGCATGGCGTGGATCCTCCTGTCGGCGAACACCCGCGGCGGCCCCGACCTCGGCCCGCTCGCGTGGATCATCGCGCTCGCCGTGGGCGCGGCCCTGGGGTGGCTCAGTGGCGTGATCTTCACCCGCCTGAAGGTCCCCTCCTTCATCGTGACCCTGGGCATCTGGTACGTCGGTCTCGGTGTCGCCACGATCCTCTTCGGCACCGAGTCGATCCCGACGCTCACCGACGACGCCCTGTCGACGTGGTCGTCGCAGACGACGGCCGGCATCCCGAACGGCTTCTGGCTGGCCGTGGGTGTCGTCGTCCTCGGCGTGCTGCTGCTGCGCTACACCCGATTCGGACGGCTGACCCTCGCGATCGGCGACAACGAGGGCATCGCCCGCTCGGCCGGCATGCCCGTCGCCCGCATCAAGACAGCGGTCTTCCTCGTCGCCGGGCTCCTGAGCGGGCTGGCCGGCATCATCGCGACGATGAAGCTCGGGGCCGGGTCGGCCACCGTCGGCGCCGGAACCCTCTTCCTCGTCATCCCGGCCGTCGTGATCGGCGGGACCTCGCTGGGCGGCGGACGCGGAGGCATCCTCCGCACCGTCCTCGGCGTGTTCCTCCTGACCCTCCTCAGCAACGGGCTGATCCTCTCGGGCGTGAGCCCGAGCTTCCAATCCGCCGTGTCGGGGGCCATCCTCGTCGTGGCGATCGTCGCCGCTGCCTGGTCGCAGCGCAACCGTCTGAGGATCGCGAAATGACCGAGCAGACCCCCGTCATCGCCCTGCGCGACATCCGGATCTCCTTCGGCGCCGTCGCCGCCGTCAAGGGCGTCTCCCTCGAGATCGGTCCCGGCCAGGTGGTCGGACTGATCGGCGAGAACGGCGCCGGCAAGTCGACGCTGCTGAAGATCATGACCGGCATCCACCAGCCCGACGCGGGCACGATCGAGGTCAACGGCGCTCCCGTGCGGTTCCGAGGACCCCGGGATGCCATCGCGGCCGGTGTCGGCGTCGTGCACCAGGAGCAGTCGCTGTTCACCAACCTCACGGTCGCCGAGAACGTCGAGATGAACACCAAGCCCGGCAAGGGCGGGGTGGGTCGCGCAGGCTTCTACCGCTGGGGACGCCTGAACAAGGACGCCGCGGAGACCCTCGCCAAGATCGGCTCGCAGCTGGACCCCCGCACGAAAGTCGGCGACCTGTCGTTCGTCGACCGTCAGATGGTCGAGATCGCCCGCGCGATCCGGGTGCAGACCCGCTCGGGCGGCCAGCCCCTCGTCATCCTCGACGAGCCGACGTCGGTGCTCGAGCGCACCGAGACGGCCATCCTGGAGCGCGAGATCGGCAAGCTCCGCGACGTCGGCTCCGTGATCTTCGTCTCGCACCGGCTCGACGAGGTCATGCGCATCTGCGACCGCGTCCTGGTCATGCGCGACGGCGAGCTCATCGCCGACCGCCCGGTGGCCGACGTCACCGAGGCCGAGCTGTTCCGGCTCATGGTCGGGCGCGAGGCCCACGCCGAGGCGCGGGAACGGCAGGCGCTCGGCGCCGACGACCGCCCCGTGCTGGAGGTGCGCGGTCTCGGCCGCCGCGGCGAGTACGACGACGTGTCGTTCGAGGTCCACACCGGGCGTCTCACCGCGATCGTCGGCACCAGCGGCTCGGGGCGCGAGTCCCTCTCGCGCGCGCTGTTCGGCGCCGAGGTCTTCGATCGCGGGCAGATCCTCATCGACGGCGTCGCCGTGAAAGACTGGACGATCTCGCACGCGGTCAAGGCCGGAGTCGGGTACGTCCCGGCCGAGCGTCGCGTGGAGGGGATGGTCGGGGGTCTCAGCGCCGCCGAGAACCTCACGCTGACGCACCCGGGCGACGCCGCCGCCGGCGGTGTCCTGCGTCCGGGACGCCGCAATCGCACGTCGCAGGAGTGGTTCGACGCCCTCGAGGTGCGGCCGAACGACATCTCGCTTGAGCTCGAGCGGTTCTCGGGCGGCAACCAGCAGAAGGTCGTGATGGCCAAGTGGCTGACCGCCTCCGACCTCAAGCTCCTCGTGCTCGACCACCCGCTGCGCGGCCTCGACCCGGGCGCCGCGCAGATCGTCAACGCCCAGATCCGGCGGGCGTGCGAGAACGGCACCGCCGTGATCCTGCTCGCCGACACCCTCGAAGAGGCCCTCGAGATGGGCGACGAGATCATCGTGATGCGCGACGGCCGGACCGCGGCCCGCTACGACCTGGTGACGGAGGATCCGTCCACCCTCGACCTGCTGGAAAGGATGCTGTGATCCCGTGAACGCCTTCGCCACCGTCGCCGACCGCTCGGCCGTCCGCGACGAGAAGTCCACTCCGAAGCGTTCGCGCCCGCGTCCGCAGCGCGTCTGGCAGACCGTCGGTCCGCCCGTGATCTTCGTGGTGATGTTCGCCGTCGTCGCCGCCCTCACCCCCGCGTTCCTCGGTGGCGGTGGACTCACGATCATCGCCGCCTCGGCCGCGCCCATTCTCCTGGTCGCCCTCGGCCAGGCGCTCGTGCTGCACATCGGCTCCATCGACCTGTCCAACGCCGCGATCGCGCTGCTCGGCGCGATCCTCCTCGCCACGTTCCTCGCGCCGCTCGGTGCGGTCGCTCCGCTGGTCGTGCTCGCGATCGTGACGCTCTGCGGTGCGCTGAACGGTCTGCTCGTGGCCTTCGCACAGGTGCCGTCGTTCGCCCTCACCCTGGGCACCCTCGGCATCTACTCGGCGGCGGCACTCGTCACCAGCGGCGCCACGACCGTCTACGTCACGGCGAACGGCGAGGGCGTGGCCGCGCTCTACCAGACCGGCGTCGTCGGCATCCCGCTGACGTTCTGGCTGGGCGTCGTCGTCGCGGTCATCCTGTGGGCGGTCCTGCGCTTCACCCGCCTCGGCCTCGGCATGACCGCGGTCGGACGCAACGAGTCCGGCGCCATCTTCTCGGCCGTCCGCACCCGGGCGATCAAGGTCGTCGCCTTCAGCCTCTCGGGCTTCACCGCAGGTCTGGCGAGCATCGCGATCATCGCCCAGGCCGGGTCGGCCTCCCCGACGGGCCTCGGCAGCGATCTGCTGCTCCCCGCCATCGCCGCGGCGATCGTGGGCGGCACGTCCATCTCGGGCGGGGCGACGAACCCCATCAACGTCGTCTTCGGCGCGCTCACCGTCGCCCTCGTCCCCATCGCCACCGCCGCCCTCGGCATCGACGCGCAGGCGCAGAGCCTGGTCTACGGCGTCGTCATCATCACCGTCGTGGCCCTGACCATGACCCGCTCGCGCGGGTCTATCGTCAAGTGACCCCGCGGCCGATCCCCGAAATCGCCCCGCCGTTCTCAGAGAGGAGAACCATGTCCGACACGCTTTCCGTCCCGCCCACCACGGGTGTCCTGGACGACCTCGAGCCCCGGGAGGTGCTGCGGTGGTTCGAGTCCCTCGCGGGCATCCCGCGCGGCTCGGGCAACGAGTCCGCCGTCGCCGACTGGGTCGTCGAGTTCGCCCGCTCCCGCGGCCTGGAGGCCGTCAAGGACGAGGTCAGCTGCGTCCTGGTGCGCAAGCCCGGTCAGGGCGGTCTCGAGGATGCCGCGCCCCTCATCCTGCACGGACACCTCGACATGGTGTGCGAGAAGGCGGAGGGGGTCGAGTTCGACTTCGTCACCGAGCCGATCCGTCTGCTCGTGGACGGCGACTTCATCACCGCCGACGGCACCTCGCTCGGAGCCGACAACGGCATCGGGGTCTCGTACATCCTCGCGCTGCTCTCCGACGAGGATCTCTCGCACCCGCCCCTGGAGGCGGTCCTCACCGCGATGGAGGAGAAGGGCAAGGTCGGTGCCGGCCAGTTCGACACCTCGCAGCTGCGCGGGCGTCGCATGATCGACTTCAACTGGATCACCGACCAGGAGATCCTCGCCGGCTGCAGCGGCGACGTGACCTTCACCGTCGATCTGCCGGGCGAGTTCCAGGCCGTTCCCGCGTCGCACTCGCGCGCGCTGCGCGTGCAGGTGCGGGGTCTGCGCGGCGGCCACTGCGAGTTCGACATCCAGCTGGAGCGCGCCAACGCGCTGCAGATCCTCGCGCGTGCCGTGCAGGCGGTCACCGACGGGCGCGACGTCCGCGTCTCGGACGTGGTCGGCGGGGCCCAGAACAACGCCATCCCGGCGGATGCCGAGGCCGTGCTCAGCCTGCTCCCCGGGGACGAGGAGGCCGTCCGGGCCGTCGTCGCCGATCTGCAGCGCGACCTCGCGGTCGAGTACGACCTGGCCGACCCCGACGTGCGGATCGAGCTCGTCGAGACCGCCGCGGTCGAGCGGTCGCTCTCGCCCGCCGCCGCGCGGCGGTTCGCGGCGGTGACGCTGCTCATCCCGCACGGGGTGGTCCGCTGGAACCTGCACGTACCCGACCGGGTCGAGACGTCCAACAACCTCGGCACGGTCCGACCGACCGACGACGGGCTCCGGCTCATGTCGACGATCACCTCGGCCCTCACCTCGCGCAAGCACGAGCTGTTCGACCGGGTGAAGGCACTCGTCGACCTCGCCGGCGGCGGGGCGCGCATCGAGATGTACGGCCTCGACGCTCCCGAGTTCCCCTACCGGCCCGACTCCGAGCTCCTCGCCGTGGCCTCGGCCGCGTACCGCGACGTCCTCGGCGCCGAGCCCTCGGTCGAGGTCTCGCAGTGCTCGCTCGAGCTGGGCATGTTCAGCCGGCGGGTCCCCGTCGCCGACATCATCTCGATCGGGACCGAGCTGCACGCGCTGCACTCGCCCGCCGAGAAGGTCAACCACCGATCGGTCGCCCGCGTGTGGCCGCTCGTGAAGAGCGTCGTGTCGCGGCTCGGCTGACACGACCCCTCGGTGCGGATGCCGCGGCCCGGTCGTCGGGGTCGCGGCATCCGTGCCTCTTTCCGGCGTGCTGCGCCGGTGCCGAGGCGGGGATCGCTCAGCGCGTGGGACCCTGCGCGAGGAGGTACTGCGCCGACTCCTCGTCGGTGACGAGCACGTTGATCCACCCGCCGCGCACGGCGGCCAGCAGGGCCTCGTGCTTGTCGGCGCCGCCCGAGACGCCGATGCGTCGTTCGGCGCGGCGCAGCTGATCGAGCCCGACGCCGATGACGAGGTCGTCGAGGGGGGATGCCACGGGGCGGCCGTCGGCATCCATGAAGTTGAGGTTGATCTCGCCGACGGCCCCGCGGGCGCGCACGTCGTCGAACTGCTCCTGCGTGAAGAAGTTCTCGCCTCCCACGAGCGGAGGCACGATCGTGGCGTTGCCGATGCCGACCAGGGCGATGTCGAGCTCGTCCATCGCGGCGAGGGCGCGCCGGGCGTGCGGATCGTTCGCGAGGATCGCCTCGCGCACGTCGGGGGTCGAGACGACGCCGGGGACGCGCAGGAACAGGGCCTCGGCGTCGGTGAGCGAGGCGAGGCGCTCGGTGGCGTTGGTGGCCTGGTGCTGGATCGTCGGCTGTCCGACGCCGCCCAGCAGTTCGACGACGGCCCGGGCGGAGGAGTGCGGGAAGCTCGTGAGGTTCTCGACGAAGCGGCGCATCGACCGGCTCCACGAGGTGAAACCGATCATCTTGTCGCCCACCGGGAGCACCTGGAACACCCCGGCGAGGGCGACGCCGAGCGTCTCGGTGCGCTGTTCGCCGGTCTCGCCCGACGCGTCGACGACGTGGACCTCGCGCATGCCGAACATGCGCTCCACGCCCTCTTCGAGATCGGCGTTGAGTCCCGGCGGCGGGACGACGATCGTGCGGACGATGTTGGCCTCTTCGGCGGCGGCGAGCAGACGCGAGACGCGGGCCTGCGAGATGCCGAGGGTCTTCGCGATCTCCGTCTGGACGATTCCGCGCGTGTGATAGAGGTGCGAGACCTTCGTCATCATGCGCAGCTGCTCGAGCTCTTTGGGATCGCGCGCCATCGTCTGCCTCCCGGATCCGGACCTGTCCTGGGCATCTACTCTGCCAGGCCGACGGTGCGGTGCGGACACGCGGGAGCGGGGCGGCACGCGTGCCGCCCCGCTCCTCGTGGTCGTCATGGGCGGGAGGTCACCGCTCGCCCGCTTGGGCGCGTCGCGCCTGCCGGTCGGTGAGGACGGCGGCGACGATCACCGCACCGAGGACCACGGGCTGCAGGTTGGGCGAGACGCCCAGCAGCGACAGGCCGTTGTTGAGGACGCCGATGATGAGCAGACCGACGAAGGTGCCCAGCAGCGACCCGGTGCCGCCGGAGAGGCTCGCGCCGCCGATCACCACGACGGCGATGACGTTGAGCAGATCCGCAGCGCCCGCGGTCGGCTGCGCGGAGTCCAGGCGCGAGGTCACCAGGAGGCCTCCGAGGGCGGCGAGCAGGCCGGCGATCGTGTAGACGACGAGCTTGGTCCGTCGGACCGGGATGCCGGACAGGCGCGCGACCTCCTCGTTCCCGCCGATCGCGTAGAGCGCCCGCCCACCGGGCCGGAAGCGCAGCCAGAACGCGGCGACGAGGAACACCGCCAGCAGGATCAGCCCCTGGACGGGGATGCCGAGGATGCTCAGCCGTGTCAGGGAGACGAACCACTCGGGGAAGCCGTTGACGGTGTTCCCTCCCGTGATGAACACCGCCAGACCGGTCGCCGCGGACATCGTGGCGAGGGTCGCGATGAAGGGCTGCAGCCGACCGACGGTCACCAGGATGCCGTTGAGCAGGCCGATCAGCCCGCCCACCACGAGCCCGAGCACGAGCGCGAGCTCGAACGGCAGGCCCGCGTACGAGAACAGGTACCCCATGACCATCGAGCTCAGGGCCAGGACGGCGCCGACGGACAGGTCGATCCCCCCGATGATGATGACCAGGAGGGCGCCGACGGACATGATCCCCACCGCCGAGATCTGCGTGACGATGTTGAGCAGGTTGCGGGGCGTCAGGAAGTAGGGGGAGAGGATCGACAGCAGGACGAAGATCACCACGAGACCGACGAGGGGGCCGGGGATGCGACCCGCCCATTTCTTCCATCGGCTCTCTTCGCGTGCGGACGAGGGGACGGTGCGCGCGGCGATCGTCGCCGGGCTCGGGTCGGTGGTGGACGGGTCGGAAACGGTCATCGTCTCGGCTCCTCGGGTCAGATGTGCGTGGCTTCCGCGTGCTGCGGAAGAGCGAGGCGCATGACGGCCTCGGGGGTGGCGTCGGCACGGTCGAGCACACCCTGGGGGCGACCCTCGGCCATGACGAGGATGCGGTGGGACAGCCCGAGGACCTCCTCCAGCTCGGACGAGACGACGATGACGGCGACGCCCTCCTCGGCCAGGCGCCGGATCGCGGCGTAGATCGTCATCTTGGCCCCGACGTCGACGCCGCGCGTCGGCTCGTCGAGGATCAGGACCCGGGGCGTGTCCACGAGCCACTTGGCCAGGAGGACCTTCTGCTGATTGCCGCCGGACAGGTGGGCGACGGCGACGTCGGCCTGTCCGCGGATGTCCAGTTCCTGGCGGAACCGCCGATAGGTCGCCGCGAGGGCGGAGCGGGTGACCAATCCGTGACGGGCGAGATGGCGCTGCCACGGCAGGGTCATGTTGTCCATGCTGTCCCGGCCCAGCAGGAGCCCCTGCGACTTGCGGTCCTCGGGCACCATCGCGATGCCGGCGCGGATCGCGTCCCGGGGGGAGCGGATGACCGTGTCGCGGCCGTCGACGACGATGCGTCCCTCCGTCGCGCGGTCGGCCCCGGCGAGGGTGCGCACGACTTCGGAGCGACCCGCTCCCACGAGCCCGGCGATGCCGAGGATCTCGCCGGCGTGCACCGTGAAGTCGACGCCTTCGAACGCGCCCTTGCGGCCCAGGCCCTCGACCTGGATGACCGTGTCCTCCCGCGCCTCGGGAGGCACGTCGTGACCGTAGGTGAAGTCGCGGCCGACCATCGCTCGCACGATCGACTCGCGCGAGACCTCGCCGGTGTCCCAGCGGGCGGCGAGGTGGCCGTCGCGCAGGCACACGATGGCATCCGACAGCCGCGTGATCTCCTCGATGCGATGCGAGATGTAGATGATCCCGGCCCCGCCTGCGCGGAGGGCCTCGATCTGATCGAAGACGCGGGCGGTCTCGGACTTGCCCAGGGATGCCGAGGGCTCGTCGAAGATCACGAACCGCGGTCGGCGGCTGAGTGCGCGCGCGATCTCGATCTCCTGTTGCGCGGCGATCGACAGCTCGTCGATGCGCTGCCGCGGATCGACGCGGGATCCCAGGCGGCCCAGGACCTCGGCGGCTTCGCTGTTCATGCGTTCGCGATCGACGCGGCCGCCGCGCATCGGCAGGCGTCCGATGAAGATGTTCTCGGCCACGGTCAGATCCCGCACCATGCGGATCTCCTGGTGGATGAGGACGACGCCGGCGGTGAGGGCGTCACGGGGCGAGCGGGGTTCGTACGGAACCCCGTCGATGGTCATCGAGCCCCGGTCGGGCTGGACGAGGCCGGCGATCATCCCGGACGTGGTCGACTTGCCCGCTCCGTTCTCGCCGACGAGTCCGACGACCGTCCCGGGGACGAGGGCGATGTCGATGTCGCTGACGACGGTGACCCCGCCGTACTGCTTGGTCAGACCGGTGCAGACGAGGCCGGCGCCGGGGGTGGGTGTTGCAGCCATGGTGCTCCCTCGATCGGTCGGGCGACGCGGACCCCGTGCCGCCCGACCGGTGGGTCAGTTTCGGGCGGCGTTCGGGCCGTAGAACTTCGTGGGGTCGTTCTCGGAGACGTTGTCTCCGGTGACGAGGACGGCATCCTGGTACTGGTCCTTGGGGATGTCGTCGCCCTTCCCCTCGAGGATCTGAATGGCGTTCTTCACCGCGAGCTGGCCCATCATGTAGGGCTGCTGGGCCATGGTCGCCTGGGTCAGTCCGTCGCCGATGGCCGTGAACATCGTGGGGAAGCCGTCGATGCCGGCGAAGAACATCCCGGTGCGGCCGGCCTGCTGGGCGGCTTTGGCGGCGCCGAGGGCCATCGCGTCGCTCTCTCCGAAGACCGCCTTGAGGTCGGGGTGGGCGGTGAGGATGTTCTGGGTGGTGTCGAAGGCCTGGGTCTCGTCCCATCCGGCGCTCTCCCACTGCACGGCGGTGACGCCGGGGTTCTCCGCCAGGGCCTTCTTGCAGCCCTCGGTCCGCTGCAGTTCGGCGGTCGCGCCGAGCGGACCCTGCAGGACGGCGATGTTCCCCTGCCCGCCCATCTGCTGGAACATCCAGGTGCAGACGTCGTAGGCGGCCTTGACGCTGTCGGTCGCGATGAAGGTGGAGATGTCGACGTCGTCGGTCTCGGGCTTCTGGTCCAGCGCGACGACCGGCACTCCGGCATCGTTGGCCAGGCGGACGCCGGCCCCGGCGGCGGTGGCGTCCTGCGGGGTGTAGATGAGCACGCCGACCTGCTGGGTCAGGAGGTTCTGCACCTGGTTGACCTGGCGGGTGGCGTCGTTGTCGGCGGATTCGAGCACGAGTTCGTAGCCGGCCTCTTCCGCGGCGGCCTTCATGCCGTCAGCGGCCGCGATGTAGAACAGCGACTTCTGGTCGGCGATCGAGACGCCGATGGTCTTCGAGCCGGGAGGCGGTCCTCCCGCGTCCGTGGTGCTGCATCCGGCCAGTGCCGCGGCCGTCACCATCCCCGCGGTCAGGACGAGGGCCGTGCGGCGGAGCAGGCGAGTGCTGTTCATGCGGATCTCCTTCGAAGCGCAATGGATATCTAGTCATATATGGAATGACCATTTGCGCCGATGCTAGATTCGCCGTTCCGAGGTGTCAAGGCTCACCGGATCCAGCAGTGACCGGGCCGTGCCGTCGTCGGTGACCAGGACGTCGATCCAGCGACCGCGGGCGGCGGCGAGGATCGCGGCGTGCTTGCCGGTCCCGCCGGCCACGGCGATGCGCCGCGGCACCCGCCGCAGCTGCGCCAATTCCATGCCGAGGACGAGTTCGTCGAGATCGGATGCCACGGGCTCGCCGTCGATGTTCAGGAACCTCAATCCGATCTCGCCGACGGCCCCCTGCGCCCGGGCCGCGGCGAACTGGTCGTCGGTGAAGAAGTTCTCCCCCGCCACCAGGGGGCGGGTCGCGCGGGCGTCGCCGATACCGGTCAGGACGAGGTCGATGTCGTCCATGCTCGCCAACGCGCGACGGGCGTGGGGGTCCCCGTCCAGGAGGGCGTCGCGCATGCGCGCGGTCGCGACCACTCCGGGTGCGCGGAGGAACACCGGCTCGCCCCCGGTGGCCTGGGCGAAGCGTTCGGTGGTCAGCGCGGCCCGGTGCTGGAGGGTGGGACGGCCGACATCGCCCAGGAGCTCGACGACGCGCCGCGCGGTCGCGCGCGGGAAATCGGGCAGGGTCGCCACGGCCGACTGCAGCGTGCGGCTCCACGAGGTGAGTCCGATGGATCGGCGGTCGATCGGGGTCAGTTGCAGGACTGGCACGAGTGCGCGGGCGAGTGCCTCGGTGAGGCGTTCGCCCGTCAGTGCGCCCGCGGCGACGACGTGCACCTCCCGCAGGCCGAAGCGCTGCTCGATGGCCTGCTCGAGGTCGCTGTGGAATCCCGCGGGCGGCACCACGATCGTGCGGACGATGCCGCGATCGGCCGCCGCGGTGAGCAGGCGCGAGACGCCCGCCTGCGACAGTCCCATCTCGGCGGCGATCTCGGTCTGCACGAGTCCGCGTCGGTGGTAGAGGTGGGCGACCCTCGTCATGGCGCGCAGGGAGGCGGTGTCGCGGGACGGTGCCATGCGCACCCCTTCTCTCTCGGTGTTCACCGCGGCGGCGCGCGTCTGCGAGACTCCCCCTGTCGGTTCCCGAAAGCCGGCGTTCGCTTCCCGTCGCGGCGACTGAGCGCTACGATAGTGGAAACGCATTCAAGGTGCGACTGAATATTCAGACGCACACCACGGTCAAGGGAGACAGTCGTGGACAAGGTCGATCACCCCACGTTCGACATCGTGGTCATCGGAGCCGGGATCAACGGCCTCGGCATCGCGCGAGACGCGGCCGAGCGCGGCCTCTCGGTCGCCCTCGTCGAGCAGGAGGACGTGTGCGCGGGGGTCTCGGCGTGGTCCGGGCGTCTGGTCCACGGCGGCCTGCGGTACCTCGAACGCGGCGACATCCGGCTCGTGCGCGAGTCGCTGCGCGAGCGAGAGCTGCTGTTCAAGGTCGCCCCGCACCTGGTCAAGCCGGTGCGGCTCATCATGCCGTTCTACGCGCGCAACACCCGCCCCTCGTGGATGATCCGCCTCGGCATGCTCGCCTACGACGTGCTCTCGGTCGACAAGAGCGTCGCGTGGCACCGCGTGCTCTCGGCATCCGGTGTCCGCGAACGCTTCCGCGGTGCCGCACGCGACGGCCTGAGCGGCGCCGCCCTCTTCACGGACGGGCAGCTGGAGTACGCCGAGCGCCTGTGCGTCGAGCTCGCGGTGGCCGCGGTCGACGCGGGTGCGCGGCTGTTCCTCCACACGCGCGCGATCGGCCTGCTCGGCACCGGCAAGCGCGTCACCGGCGTGCGGGTCCAGCACGCCGACGGCTCGGTCGCCGACATCTCGGGCCGCCTGACCATCAACGCCGGCGGTCCCTGGGTCGACGCCGTCCTGCAGGGCGACGCGGCCTCGTCAGCCCTGCCCGGCATCCCCGCCCCGCGTCTGATCGGCGGCGCCAAGGGGAGTCACATCATCGTCGACCCGTTCCCCGGCGCCCCCTCCGACGTCGTCTACTACGAGTCGCAGACCGACGGCCGTCTGGTCCTGGTCATCCCGTGGATGGGCCGCTACCTCATCGGCTGCACCGACACGAAGTTCGACCTCGACCCCGACGAGGCCCGCGCCGAGACCGACGAGATCGAGTACCTGCTCACCGAGACCAACGCCCTCGTCCCGGGCGCGAACCTCACCGCCGACGACGTCCTCTACACCTACAGCGGGGTGCGGCCGCTGCCGTACGCACCGAACGTCCCCGAGTGGAAGGTGCCGCGCAGCCACATCGTCCGCGACCACGCCAAGGACGGCCACCCCGGTCTGCTCTCGATCGTCGGCGGGAAGCTCACCACCTACCGTCAGCTCGCGGAGGACGCCACGGATGCCGCGGTCAAGCGGCTGCGCGCCGGACTCAAGCGCCCCGTGAGCAAGCACCAACCGTTCCCCGGCGCCCGGGCGGCCGACCTCGGTGCGTTCGAGAAGGCGCTGCTGTCGACGAGCCTCGTCGAGCGCGACACCGCGGAGCGGCTGTGGGCGCTCTACGGCACGCGCGCCGAACGGGTGCTCGACCTGGTCCGCGAGCGCCCGACGCTCGCCGAGCGGTTCGACCCCGAGTCGCCGGCGATCGCGGCCGAGCTCGTCTTCGCGATGCGCACCGAGTTCGCCGAGACGCTCACCGACGTCTTCGCCCGTCGCCTCCTGCTCGCCTTCGAGCCGAAGCACGGCGTGCGCGGTCTCGAGCGCGCGGCCGACATCGTGGCCGACGAACAGGGGTGGGATGCCGACCGGCGCGCGGCCGAGATCGCCGGTTACCGCCGCTGGCTCGACCACCTCCGTGTGCCCGTCCGCGCAGCCCAGCCGGCCTGACGGAGCGACCGTGTCGACCTCCTCGGGTTACGTCCTGGCCCTGGACGAGGGCTCCAGCAGCGCGCGCGCCGTGCTCATCGACGCGCAGGGCGCCGTCGTCGGAGAGGCGTCGTCGCAGATCGACCCGATCTTCCCGCACGAGGGCTGGGTCGAGCTCGATCCGTTCGACCTGTGGGACGCGCCGCGCACCGCGATCCTGGGGGCGCTCGCGCGCGCCCGGGTGGACGGGTCCGAGGTGCGCGCGGTGGGGGTGACCTCCCACCGCGAGACGATCGTGATGTGGGACCGCCGCACCGGCGCCCCCGTCCACAACGCCATCATGTGGATGTCGAAGCAGACCGACGACATCGTCCGGGAGTGGTCGGCGCGCGGTCTGGACGACGAGTTCCGGTCCCGCACCGGGGTGCGCAACGACTCCTTCTTCTCGGCGGCCAAGGTCGCGTGGCTCCTGCGGCACGTCCCGGGCGCCCGGGAGCGCGCCGAGCGCGGCGAGCTGGCCATCGGCACTCCCGAGACGTGGCTGCTGTGGAACCTCACCGGGGGCGCCGCCCACCGGACCGAGCCCGGGGCCGCGTCCCGCACGGGCCTGATGTCGCTCGCCCGGGCGGAGTGGGACCACGAGTTCTGCGGCATCCTGGACATCCCGATCAGCCTGCTCCCCGAGATCGTCCCCTCCAACGCGTGGTTCGGCGACGTGGCTCCGGGGATCCTCCCCGGCGCCGAGCACCGGTCGGTGCCGATCCTGGCGGTCCTCGGCGACCAGCAGGCGGGCCTGTACGGCGAGGCGTGCCTCGAGCCCGGCAGCGCCAAGAACACCTTCGGCACCGCGGGCGTCCTCACCGTCAACGTCGGTTCCCGCCCGCGGACCCTGCCCGGCATGTGTAGCAGCGTGGCGTGGCGGTTCGACGACGACGTCACGTACGAGGCCGAGGGAGTGGTGTTCCACAGCGGGCAGACGATCCAGTGGCTGCGCGACCGGCTCGGCATCCTGCCGGGGGCCGCCGCGAGCGAGCGACTCGCCGAGAGCGTGCCCGACAGCGGCGGTGTGTACCTCGTGCCGGCGTTCGCGGGACTGTTCGACCCGCACTGGGACCGCAACGCCCGCGGCGGCATCGTCGGGCTGACCCTCGAGTCCACGGCTGCCCACGTGGTCCGCGCCGGGATCGAGGCGATGGCGTTCCAGACGCGCGACAACGTCGACAACCTGCGGCGTCACGGCGTCACGATCCCCCTCCTCAAGGTCGACGGGGGAGCCACGCGGAACAACCTGCTGTGCCAGTTCCAGGCCGACATCCTCGGCATCCCGGTCGCGCGCCCGCAGGGGCTGGAGCGCACCGCCCTCGGCATCGGGCACCTCGCCGGGTCGGGTGCGGGGATCTGGCGGCGCGACGAGATCGCCGAACGCTGGCATCTCGAGCGCGTGTTCGAGCCGCGGATGAGCGAGGACGAGCGCGAGGAGCGCTATGCCGGATGGTTGGATGCCATCGCCTCGATCCGTACCCTCCCGCCCCGCCGCACGTGGTCGGTGCCCGACCC
>NZ_CAKKMM010000024.1:0-24405 GCF_918698205.1 Microbacterium sp. Bi128
GTACGCGACTTCGCCCACGGCATCCGGGTCGACACCGACGCCCTCGAAGAGATGGCGGCACGGTTCGACCCCTCCCAGCCCGAAGAACTGCGCAGCGCCCTCGAGAGCGGTGCGCTGCTGCCGCAGCGGTCCGAGGAGCAGACCGCCGCGCTGACCCGGCTCGAGAACCTGCTCGCGACGATCGAGGGCTGGGTCGACGTCGTCACCGAGGACGCGACGTCACGGCTGCCCTCGGCAGCTCGCATCGCCGAGGCCGTCCGCCGCCGCCGCGCCGTGGGTGGGCCCGCCGAGCAGGCACTCGGCTCGCTCGTGGGGCTGGAGTTGCGCCCGCGTCGCATGCGCGAGGCCGCGGCGATGTGGCGCGCCGTCACCGACGCCGTCGGCGTCGCCGGTCGCGACGCCCTGTGGGACTACCCCGACCTCATGCCCTCTGCCGAGGACATCGACGACCCCGCGGGCCTCGTCGCCCGGCTCACGGCCACGTCGCGTGGCGAGACGGTCCCGTCGGATGCCATGGACGATGCCCTCGCCCAGCTCATCGCCGAAGAGACCGCCGCCGACCGGGATGCCGCGCGCGGCGACTCCCCCGATGCGGCGCCGCCGTCGAACACGTCCGGAACCGACGACGACGAGGACCCGACACCCGGGGACCAGCGACCGGTCTGAACCCTCCTCCCCAGGGGGTCGCGCACGCACACTCCCTGGGGAGAACGGTCGCGGGCCTCGTCGGCGGTCCATCATCGGGGCATGCTCCGACTCGATCCCTCCGCTCCCCCGCTCTGGCGCGACGACGCCACCGTGCAGTTCGGTTCCCCGGCACGCGCGTACCTCACCGATTCCGCTCCATGGACCGATGCCGCACTCACGGCACTCGAGGCCGGGACGTCACGGGCCGCGCTACGTGCACTCGTGCGCTTGCACGGCGGCGCCGATCGCGATGCCGACGATCTGCTCGGGCGGCTCGCACCGGCGCTCTCGCGACGACGCCGGACACCTCCCCTGATCGTCCAGGTCGCCGACGACCTTCCGGGGTCGGCCGTCCGCGCCGTGCTCGCGGCGCTCCCCCCGCGCACGCGCCGCCTCGACTGGGCCGGGCGGGACAGCCACCCAGTCCCGGCCGAGGCGCGCGTCCTCCTGCTGGCCGCCCACCGCGTGGATCCGCGGCGTGCCGTCGAAATCGTGCGCCACGACGTCGTGCACCTGCCGCTCGTCCTCGACGGCACTTCCGCCGCCGTCGGTCCTCTCATCGCCCCCGGCCGCACCGCGTGCCTGACGTGCCTGGATGCCGACCGCCGGCGTCAGGACTCGTCCTGGCCGCTGATCGCCGCGCAACTGCTGGCGCGACCGCGACCCGCGATCGACCCGGCCCTCGCGGCCGAGGCCGGGCGGGCCGCTCGGCATCTGCTCAGCGGCCCGATCGACCCGGTGACCCGGTCGTTGCTCCTCCGCGTCGACTCGCTCCAGCGGGTCTGGCGAACGCATCAGCCGAGCGAAGACTGCCGCTGCCGATCTCTCGGAGGAAGCGCGACGGCGTCCGCTCGGACCGGCCGCGACCGCGTGACCAGCTCACCGACAGGGTTCGCGCGGCCCGCGTGACACCGACGTAGGCCAGTCGTCGCTCCTCGTCCACGGCTTCGAACGTGGTCGCGTACGAGATCGGAAGCAGGCCCTCACTCACCCCGATGAGGTACACGTGGTCCCACTCCAGCCCCTTCGCCGCGTGCAACGTGGCGAGGGTCACGGTGCGCGTCGCCGGCTCGTGCTGGTCTTTCGCGCGCGCTTGGAGGTCATCCGTGAACGCCCGCAGATCGGTGCCCTCCGGGGCTTCCTCGGCGAGCCGCAGGAGCGCCGCCCGGGCCTCCCACGCGTCGCGCAAGGCCCCTCCCGCCGCGGGCGGGTCGTCGCTGAGCCCGATGCTGCGCAGAACGTCGCGCACCGTGGCGAGGAAGCCCGTCTCCATCGGCGCCACGGACGCGGCACGCAACGCCATCAGGGCCTGGCGAACCTCGGGCAGGTCGAAGAACTTCCGACCGCCGAGCACGGTGGCCGCGATCGAGTGCTTCGCCAGTGCGCTGAGGAGCACGGCCGATTGCGCGTGCGAGCGGTAGAGCACGGCGATGCTGCGCGGATCGGCGCCACCACGCACGCTCGCGGCGATCGCCGCCGCCACTCCCTCGGCCTCGGCCTCTTCGTCCTCGAAGGCGCGGACGGTGGGAACCGGGGATTCGTCGGTCGCCGCCGCCACGAGCTCGAGGGCCCCCGCCCGCCCGCGCATGAGGTCGTTGGCGACCGCCAGCACGGCGGGGGTCGAGCGGTAGTTGCGCTCGAGACGCACGACTCGTGCGTCCTCGTACGCGCGCGCGAAGTCGAGCAGATAGCGGGAATCGGCGCCGGTGAACGAGTAGATGGTCTGGCTCGCGTCGCCGACCACGCACAGGTCGCGCCGGTCGCCGAGCCAGAGTTCCAGCAGCCGGTTCTGGAGCGGCGAGACGTCCTGGTACTCGTCGACGGTGAAATGACGGTACTGCTCGTGGACGGCCGCAGCGACGCGGGGCTCGGCCTCGATCATTCCGGCGCACGTCAGCAGGACGTCTTCGAAGTCCATCTGCCGGCGCTCGTCCTTGAGCTTCTCGTACGCGCGCTGCAGCGCCACGACCTGATCGACGTTCAGTCTCCCGATGCCGCCGGGCCGGTCGGACGCGTACTTCTCGATGGAACGCATCGTGACTTTGCGCCACTCGATCTCGCCCGCGACGTCCCGGAGGGTCGCGGTGTCCGGAGACAGCCCGACGCCGTCGGCGGCGTGGGCGAGCATCCGGACCTTGTTGTCGATGATCGTCGGTGCCTGATCGCCGGCGAGGCTCGGCCAGAAGAAGTTCACCTGGGCGAGCGCCGCCGCGTGGAACGTCCGCGCCGAGACCCCCGTCACACCGAGCGCCCGGAGGCGACCGCGCATCTCTCCCGCGGCCTTCGCCGTGAACGTCACGGCCATCACGCGCTGCGGCGAGTACGCGCCCGTGTCCACTCCGTGCGCGATCCGGCGCGTGATGACGCGGGTCTTGCCGGTACCGGCGCCCGCGAGGACGCACACCGGCCCCCGCAACGCGCGAGCAGCCTCGAGCTGGTGCTCGTCGAGACCACTCAGGGGCTCCACGGTCACGAGCGCTCCCGGTACCAGTCGTCGATGAGCCGGTGGGCGATGGATGCCGCTCCGGGCAGCTGCACGGCGGTCTCGCCGCGCAGAGCCGCACCGATCTCGTCGCGGCCGAACCAGCGCACTTCGACGATCTCGTCGCCGTCGGCACGTGCCTCGTCATCATCGATCGCCCGCGCACGGAACCCGAGCATCAGCGATCGTGGATACGGCCACACCTGCGATCCGCGGTACTCGATGGCCTCAAGGCGGACGCCGGACTCCTCGCACACCTCGCGCGCGACGGTGTCCTCCAGCGACTCCCCCGCCTCGGCGAACCCGGCGAAGCAGGAGTACCGGCTCCCGCCCCACGCCGCATTGGCACCGAGGAGCACACGATCGGGGTCGTCCGCGGACGAGATGAGGACGATGACCGCCGGATCGGTGCGGGGAAAGTGCTCCCGTCCGCAGTTCGGGCAGTGCCGCGACCAGCCGGCCTGGCGCAGCACGGTCGCCGTCCCGCACGCCGGGCAGAACGCTGCGTCGCGCAGCCAGCCCGCGAGCGCGACCGCCGTCCCCAAGATCTCGGCCTCCTCGGCGGGCAGATCGCCACCGACCGCGCGCAGCGGCGCCCAGACGGCGTCGGGTGGGAGGACGATCCCGGTCTCGTCCTCGACGACGGCCAACAGCAGAGCGCCACCGTCGGACGCGCGCCCCAGGAACGCCCACTCACGAACCTGGGCGAGGGACGGGACGGGAACCGTGACCAGTCGCGAATCCCGTACCGGCGTCGCGTCGGCGTGGACGACGAGGACGCGTGTGTCGGAGGCGGCCCGCGCACGATCGAGCAGTCCGTCGACGTCGCGCTCGGCACCGGAGCGATCCAGCGCGCCTCCCGGCCATCGATCGGGCAGCGGCGGAGCGGGCAGCGGCATCGAACACCTCTCTCAAGGGCGTGGCGCGGGGGGATCGGGCGAGCGACCGACCTACCCTGGGGGCATGGCACGCTCGCCCCTCACTCTAGCCGCGTCCGCGACGACGGCCCTGCCCCGCATCGGTGTGACGAGTGCCGCGCCCCTGACCGAGAACGCCGGCGGTCGATTCGATTCCGCGCTCATCTCGCTCGAGGACGGGCGCACCGTCGTGGTCCGGATGCCGGCCACCGAGGACTCCGCCGCCGAACTCGCCGCCGAGTCCCGGGCGCTGCACGCTCTGACGGCCGGCGTTCGCGCGCTTCTGCCGTTCGCCGCGCCCGAGGTGATCGGCGAAGCCGGCTCGGGCGAGAACCGCGTCCTGGTCGTCGACGTCATCGACGGCTACCGGATCGATCCCGTCGAGCTGCCGAAGGGCCCCGGCTACGCGCCCGCGATCGGCGGCGCCCTCGCCGCCGTCCACTCCCTTCCCGTCTCCGTCGTCCGCACCGACGGGCTGCCCGTGCGGTCCGCAGAGCAGGTGCGCGACGACGTCGCCCGCCTCCTCGACCGCGCGGACGCGACCGGACGCGTGCCCGACGGGCTCATGATGCGGTGGCGGCGTGCCCTGCAGGAGCCCGACCTGTGGCGCTTCGAATCCGCGGTGGTGCTGGGCGGCGCGACGAGCTCCTCCGTGCTCCTCGTCGACGATGCCGACGGCGTGCCCCACGTGAGCGGAATGCTCGACTGGTCGGGGCTGAGCGTCGGTGACCCGGCCGTCGACCTGCGCTGGCTCGCCTCGGCGCCCACCGCGACCGACGACGTGTACGACGGCTACGCCGCGGCCGGGGAACGCTCCCCCGACCCGCTGCTGCGTGAGCGAGCGCGGCTGTACGCCGAGCTGGAGTTCGCGAAGTGGCTGGTGCACGGTCACGACGAGGGCGAGGCCGAGGTCGTCGCCGACGCCGTGGCCCTGCTCGAGGCGCTCGCCGACGGCGTCCGCGGCGACCACATCGTGCCCTCGACCCGCTCCGACATCGACGACGCCCTTGCGCTCGTCGAACGTGTTCCGCCCACCGCAGCCTCGGCGGTCGACACCTCGATGCAGACCGACGCCTACGACCCCGAAGCGCTGTCGCTGTACCTCTCCGCGGAACGCGACCGCGAGGCGGCCGCCGCCGCGCTCGCCGAAGCCCTGGCGCAGGACCCCGTGACCGCGGAGGGGGCGTTCGGTGTCACCGACGCCGACGCCGACGAACCCGGGCCGACCGCTCCGATCGACCTCGAGGGATGGACGCCCGCGGTGTCGGCTCCGGACTCCGCGGACCGTGCGGACGGATCGACGACCGACCAGCCGGCGACGACGCGCGACGCCGCTCCGGCGGCGGGCGCGGAGGGCGCCGCGCACGACGCGATCGACGACGAAGAGGATGCCGCACGCGCGAGCCGCGCGGCCCTCCGCCGCTGGGGCGTCGCCCGCGACGGGGCCTGAGCACGCGTGACACCCTGCGGGGCGCGACCCACGGACGCGTCGCGTCGTCACGCCCCGGCGTACCCGCTCAGCCGCGCAGAACCACTTCGTCGCCGACGTAGAACAGCGTGACGTCGATGAGGTCGAACGGCACGCCGTGCTTGACGTGGTACGCCTCTCGATACAGCTCGAGCTGGACCATGCGCGAGCGCCGTTCCGCCTCGGTGGTCGGCGGTCGGCCGGTCTTCCAGTCCACGATCTCGTACCGGTCGCCTCGGCGATACACCGCGTCGAGCTTGCAGATGACGACGTGCGGACGTCCGTCGAGCCGGGTGGTGACGAAGTCGATCTCGGTCTCGACCTCGATGGGCTGCAAGCCCGCCCACTCGGAGCGCTCGAACTTCTCGCGCAACACTCGCAGCTCTTCGGCATCGGCGGCGGATGCGCCGTCGTCGTCGTCCTCCCACAGACCGGCATCATCGAGCCCGGTCCCGGAGCCCACGATTCCGGATCGCTTCTCGACCCAGGCGTGGAAGAGCGTGCCCAGCCGGGTCTGCCGATAGGGCCTCTCGGGCATGGGGCGCCGCAGTTCTTCCACCGCGCCCGAGTAGTCGGCCACGAAGTCCTTGAACCGCGATGCGGGGATCCGGGTCGGCGCGGGCGCGTGCGTCGGCCGCAGTCGATCGGCTCTCTCGGCGAGCAGCAGTTCGAGGTCGGCATCCGGCTGCTCCGCGGGCCGCGATCGCGCGGCGGAAACCTCGTCGACCGCGGCTCCGACCGCGGTACGGCGCGCGCCGAGCGGATCGAGCGGCCAGTGCATCAGCCGTCGCTCCCCGTCGTACGGATCGTCACCGGCGTCGTCGACGGCGAGGTCGATACCGAGCGCCTCCGTCGCCTCGTCCAGGAACACGCTCGGCCGGCGCGGACGTTTCGTCCCCGACCAGCTCGATCCCGAGAGCACGAGGTGATCGCGTGCCCGGGTGAATGCGACGTACGCCAGCCGGCGGTCCTCGTCGAGCTGCCGCGCGCGGTTCGCGTCGATGAAGGCGTCGATCGCCGCCTTGAGGTCCTGCTGGGTCTCGGCGCCACGCCAGCCCAGGACCGGGAGCCAGGCGGAGTCGCCGCGGAACTCGGACGGGAGGATGCCGAACCCCAACCACCCCTTCGTGTCGCGGGGCAGCGACGGCAGCTCGTCGGTGACCAGACGCACCACAGCGACGGCATCCCATTCGAGACCCTTGGAGCCGTGGATCGTCAACAGCTGGACGACGTCGTCCTCGGGGGGCTCGGTCCGCGGCGCGAACTCGTCCGCCTGCTCGGCGTGGTCGAGCCACGCGAGAAGGCTCGTGACCGACCCGGACTCGTCTGCGGCGAGGAAGCCGCGGATCTCGTCGACGAAGGCGCGCAGCTGCGCAGAGGCGATGCGCGCGGGGCCACGGGACTCGTTGGCCGCCAGCTCGACGTCCAGCCGCAGCTCGGTCTCGATGAGGCGGATCAGCTCGGGGATGGGGGCGCCGATGTTCCGGCGGAGCCCGGCGAACACGGCGCCCGCTTCGCGGAGACGTTCGCGTCCGTCCGCCGCGATGTCGGAGAGCCAGCCGTGCCCGTCGGTCTGACGCGCGACGAAGTCGAGCGCGTCCACGAGCGAGGCCCGATCGGCGCCGGGGGTCGAGCGCAAGCGATCGACGACCTCGGGAGCCAGGGGATGCAACGCCACGTCGTGCGTGGCCAGACGCCGGGCGAGTTGGGCCAGGGCGCGCAGGTCGGCCAGCCCGATCGACCAGCGCGGGCCCGACAGCAGCCGGATCAGCGCCGAACCGGCCTCGGGATCGCTGATGACCCGGAGCGCCGACACGACATCGACGACCTCGGGGGTGGTGAGGAGTCCCCCGAGCCCGAGGATGCGGTGCGGGATGCCGCGCCGCCCCAAGGCGTCGCCGAACCGCACCATGTGCTTCTTGCTGCGGAAGAGCACGGCTCCCGTCGTCTGCCGACCCTCGGCGGCGCGCGCCGCGCGCACCCCGGCGAACCAGGCGGCCACCCGATCGGCCTCGGTGTCGAGGTCGCGCTCGAAGAAGGCCTCGACGAGGCCCTCCGGCGCTCCCGGTCGTGACCGCAGCTCTTCGACGGCGACCGGGGAGCGGCTGGCGAGGGGCGCCAGGACGGCGTTCGCGGCGGTCAGCACTCGGGCGCTGTTGCGCCAGCTCGTCAACAGCGAGAAGGTCTGGCATCCCCCCTCGGGCGCGAAGGCCGCGGGGAACCCGCCCAGGTTGCCCGCGCTCGCGCCGCGCCAGGCGTAGATGGCCTGGTGCGGATCGCCCACGGCCATGACCCCCGTCGAGGCGAACAGGGTCGACAGCAGGTCGGTCTGGACGACCGAGGTGTCCTGATACTCGTCGAGCAGCACCACCCGATACCGGGCGCGGAGTTCGTCGACGACCGCGGCATGCTCCTGGACGATGCGGAGCGCCCCCGCGACCTGATCGGCGAAGTCCATGACCCCCAGGCGCGCTTTCTCGCGATCGTAGGCGGCGGCCAGAGCCGCGAGCAGGCCGAGCGCCGACACGCGCGACGCCGCGTCGGCCACGTCTTTGTAGACGGTCACGCGCGCCGAGGTCGAGGGGCGTTCGACGATCCGGGCGAAGTCATCGGGGAACGCGGCCAGACGATCGAGGTCGACGAGGTTGTCGACGCCGTCACGGGCGATCCGCAGCGCCGCGTCCACGAGCGTGCGCGGAGACTCCTGGCGCTCCTCCAACCGCGGATCGTCGGAGGTGAACACCACGCGTCGCATGAGCAGCCAGGCAGCCGACTCGGACAGCACCGCCGATTCGGAGTCCCGGCCGATGCGCAGACCGTGCTCGCGGACGATCGCGTCGGCGAAGCTGTTGTACGTCGAGACCGTGGGACGGTGCAGCAGGTGATCGTCGGCGCCCCCGGCGTCGTCGTCCGCGACTCCGTGCTCGCGCGCGAGGTCGTCGAGGACTTTCCGCCGCTCGGCATCCGCGCGGGCGCCGTCGAGTGTCGCGAGGTCGGCGAACACCGACAATCGCCCCGCCGCGTGGAGCGCGGGCAGCACGGGGAGCAGCCCTCGAGCCTCGAACTCCGACAGGCGATGCAGCCGGCGATGGATCCGCTCCGCGAGTTCTCCCGCCGCCTTCCGCGTGAACGTGAGCCCGAGGACTTCATCGCGCCGCACGAGCCCGTTCGCCACGAGCCACACCACGCGCCCGGCCATCGTCTCGGTCTTTCCGCTTCCGGCACCGGCGACCACCAACGCCGGCGAGAGCGGCGCCTCGATGACCGCCGTCTG
The DNA here is from genome assembly GCF_918698205.1 of Microbacterium sp. Bi128. NCBI lineage: Bacteria > Bacillati > Actinomycetota > Actinomycetes > Micrococcales > Microbacteriaceae > Microbacterium > Microbacterium sp. Bi128. The sequence goes on from NZ_CAKKMM010000024.1 coordinate 8,829, forward strand.
CTCCGCCGTGGGCGGAAACTGGCCGAGGGCGGCCGCGATCGTCGCGGCGGACAGCAACGCCGTCACGACGCGCTCACCGCCGAGACGGTGTGGATGCGGCACAGTCCGAACGAGAACTCGTCGCGACAGTGCACCTCGTACGGCGCCGCGAACCGGTGGCCGCGCATGACGCCGACGGCATGCTGGACGCGGCCGACGAACTGCTCGCGCGCCTCATCGTCGAACGGCGCCTGGCGCGGTTCGGCGTAGTCCTTGGTCGCCGCGGTGGGACGCAGCACGAGGAGTTTCGCGCCACCGGACGGCATCCCGCTCACTTGCTCGATCGCTCCCGACGAGAAAGCGAGCTGGTAGGCCGCGAGCTGCGGGTTGTCGGCGACCTTCGCGTCTGTCTGCGGTTCGTTCTTCCCCGTCTTGAGATCGACAATGACGACCTCGCCCGCAGGGGTGACCTCGACCCGGTCGATGTCGCCGCTCAGGACGGCGCCGTGCTCCCCCGCGTCGTCGACCGGAATCGCGACCTCGAAGTGCCGCTCCGCCCCGACGAGACGCCCGCCGGCGTCGTCGAAGCGTCGCAGATAGGCGGCGAGTCGTCGCACGAGTTCACGGGCGCGGACTCTCTCGGCGCGCTCGCGCCAGGCGGCATCGAAGAGGAGCTCGCCCCAGCGTTCTTCGACCACGGCCCACAGGGCGTCCTCGGTTCCCGATGCCGCGGTCTCGAGAGCCGCGTGAATGATCGTGCCGATGCCCGCCGTGGTCCCGCTGCGATCTCCGCCGAGGTCGCCGATGACCCAGTCGAGTTCGCATTGCTCGAGTGCGTGCAGACGCGAGGGCGACACCCGCACGTCTTCGCGGGTGAGGTCGCGCAACGGTGCCGTGGAGGTCGGCGCAGCCACGCCGTACCACTGCTCGGGGGCGGCGCCCGCGACCTCAGCGGCGGCGAGCAGCGCGAGCTGTCCCGCGGCGTGACGGCGTTCCCGACCGGACGAGCGCGACGCAGTGAGCGTCCGGCGGTGTCGGGCCACGAGACCCCTCAGCGACAGCGGGTGCTCGGGTACCGACGACGCCGGTTCGGGCGTCGGGAGCATCTCGAACAGCACGCTCGGGCCCGTGTCGTCGTCGTCCACGGCGGTGACGATGAGGCTCGAGTGCGCGCGGGAAAGAGCGCGCACGAACAGTCGGAGCTCGTCGTGCATCGCCGACCGACGACGATCGAGCATGCCCGCCGGGGGAAGGTCGGGGAACTGCACGGCATCGGCGAGGCGCCACGTCTCGAGGAGCCCTCCGCGCAATCGCGTGTTGGGCCACACTCCCTCTTGCACCCCGGCGACGACGACGGTGTCGAAGGCCGTCCCGGCCGCCGCAGCCGGGGTCAGCACACGCACGGCGTCGATGACGGCCGGCTGCTCGATCCGGTCTTCGGCGACATCGCTGTCGATCACCGACCGGAGGAACACCGCCGCCTCTCCGTCGGGCTCACGCTCGGTGAAGCGTTTGGCGGCCTGGAACAGCGCCACGATGGCATCCAGGTCGCGATCGGCCTGTTCGGCGAGAGCGCCGTGTCCACGCGCGGCCTCGCGCCACTGCCGCGAAAGACCGCTGCGTTCCCACGCCGTCCACAGCAGCTCGTGCGGGGTCGCCCGCGCATCCGCTTGCGCCCGCAGGGCCGCGAGGGTCTCGCCGAGCCGCGTCGCGCGACGCGCTTCGCGCGTGTCGATCGTGGCGAACTCGAGGGGGTGACGCAGACCCGAGGCCAACAGCTCGGCGGCGGACCGGGTACCCCCCGCGGCGAGCTCCTCTTGGCGCAGCGCCGCGCGCAACCGTCGCAGCTCGATCGGATCGAGACCGCCATACGTTCCGAGGAGCGCATCGACGACGGCCTCGGGCGCCCAGGCGGCGGGATCGCGCATGCCGAGTTCGACCAGGGCGACGAGGTCGCGTACGGTGCGCTGCACCCCGAGAGCGAGGCCCGGACCGCTCGCGCGCGCCGGCACTTCGCGAGCGGCGAGCTCGGCCTCCAACGACGCGACTTGCCGCGAATCGTGCGCGATCACCGCGCACGACCCCCACGGGATGCCGTCGAGGACGTGACGTTCTCGCAGCAGACGAGCGATGGCGTCCGCCTCTTCGGCCGGAGAGCGGAGCAGGAACGTGCGCACCGACCCCTCGGGCGCCGCGCCCGCCGGCGGACGGCGATGAGCCACGACACCGGCGGCCCCGATCCGCGCGGCGACACTGCGCACGAGATCGATCTGCTCGGCCGTCCCGCGGTGCGGCTCGCCCAGCGCCGCCAGCGTGCCGAGCTCGGCCGCGAGCCGCGCGAAGTTCTCGGGGGTGGCCCCGCGGAACGCGCCGGATCCGACGTCGGGGTCGCCGAACGCGACCACTCCCATGCCGAGATCCCGGCACGCGCGCAACAGATCGATGCCGCCGGACGTGAGCTCTTGCGCGTCATCGACGAGGATGCAGCGCACCGGGGCGAAGCGTCCGAGCAGGGCGCGATCCGCGCCGGCCTCGTGCAGGACGGCGACGGCCTCGCGGGCGAGGTCGGCGGCGTCCCGGTGGGTGCCGCGCATCTCGGCGCGGACGGCACGGTACTCGGCGGCGAATGAACCGAGGGCGGCCCACACCGGGACGTCGTTCCGCCGCGCGAGATCGGCGAGGTCGTCGGGCGCGATCGCGAGATCGGTGCACTCGGCGAGGAAGGCGCGCAGGTCGCCGCGGAACCCCCGCGTCGCGCGAATGGACGGGCCGAGCCACTCCGGCCACCGCGACCGTCCCTCGGCCTCGTCGATCGCGTCGCCCTCAAGGAGCTCGCGGATGATCTGGTCTTCGTCGCCACCGGTGAGCAGTTGCGGGGGCTCGGCGCCGCGGCGCACCTCGGCTCCGCGAACGATCTGGAAGGCGAAGGATGCCACCGAGCGCGCGAGGGCACCCGAGGTAGCCCGGCCGACGGCCAGGGCGAGCGGGTCGCGCAGGGCGGTGGCCGCCGGACGCGTGGGCGTCAGCACGAGGACGTGATCGGGATCGACGCCCGCGGCGACGAGGGCCCGGACGCGGGCGAGCAGGGTCGAGGTTTTGCCCGACCCGGGAGCCCCGACCACCGCGCCGCTGGCCGACGGCGCCCAGTCGACGACCACACGCTGCTCGGCGTCCAACTCGTCGGGGCCGAGGGCGCGCACGGCACCCGCCGGGACGATGCCCGCGGCGCCATCGACGGCCGCGACGGGTGCGCCCGCCCCCTCGCGGGAGAGGGTCGCGGCATCCGGCTTCTGCATGTCATCCACGCTAGCCGCGGCCTCCGACACGGGCCGGACGACCCGCGCCGTTCGCCGTCCGCGAAGCCGCTCCCCGCACGCGGCTCCGGCTGCCCACGCTGTCGTAGAGTCGGAGCATCGCGCCGGGACGATCGAGATCCCCGGGCGGAAAGGACGCAACGTGGAGATCCGCATCGGCATCACCAACACCGGCCGCGAGCTGAACTTCGAGACCAGCGAGGGCTCGGACGCGGTGAAGGCGTCGATCGCCGCGGCCTTCGACCAGGCCGCGAGCCACGTGTCGTTCGTCGACGTGAAGGGCAACTCCTACATCGTCCCCACCGCGAACATCGCGTTCATCGAGCTGGGCACCGAAGAGGCCCGCCGAGTCGGCTTCGTCGCCTGAGGCCACGGCCGTGCAGATCCTCCTCGGGCTGATCATCGGCGCGGTGGTCGGCCTCGCCGTCCACTTCGCTCTCCCGCACCGCGACCTGCGCGGCACCGCCCTGGCGCCGTTCGTCGGCGCGGCGGCCGCGGGCGTCTCGTGGACGGTGCTCACCTGGGCGGGCGTGGGCGCGGACTCGTTCGTTCCGTGGCTGGTCGCGATCATCGCGCCGACGGTCACGACCTTCGCGCTCATCCCTTTCCTCACGCGCGCCCGACTGCACAGCGACGCGACCGAACGCGCGCGACACGGCATCTGAACGCGAGCGAACCCCGCGTCGGCGTCTCGCCGCGCACCCACGGCGATCTGTGGGATCAGGCCGCGAGCCCCATGGCATCCATGCGACGGGCGTGAGCCCCCATGAGCTCGGTGAACACCGGCTCGACCGTGGCCTCTTCGGCGCGGTCCAGGCGCGGGTGCGCGAGCGCAGCGCGGGCGACGAGCAGGGTGTCCCCCACCAGACGGCGACCCCAGAGGGCGAGCAGCCAGCGCCACTCCTCGTCGCTCGAGATCGTCGCGCCGAGGATCTCGACGATGGCCTGTCGGTCATCGTCGGCCTGCAGGATGCGGGCCACGCGCCGACCCGTGTCGCCGTAGCTCGACGACAGCGCGAGGTAGAAGTCATCGAGCATCCCGGCCGTGATGTGCACCGAGAGCATGGTCTCTTGCGGGCGCACGCCGTGCGTGTTGCGCCGGAACGCGTCGAGGGACTCGCGGAAGGGCAGCATGAGCTGCGTCGGATCCGTTCCCCGCTCGCGGATCAGGGCGACGATCTCCTGGTGCTTGATGAGCGCGGCTCCGGCGGCGCGCGAGAGCGATTCCTTCTCTGCGAGCTCGGGCGTGGACGCGATGAGTTCGCTCAGCGTCTCGAAGAAGCCCAGCTGCAGGTAGGCCGCCTGACCGAGGAAGGTCTCGATGTCGGGCGCGAGTTCGGCGAAGTCGACGCGCATGGCGTCGCCGAGGTCGCCACGGGAGCGCAATTGCAGCGTGCGACCGACCGGTCGACGACGACGGAACCACTCGAACACGCTCTACAGCCTAGGCGTCGGGCCCCCGAAACACCCGCCGGGTAGAGTGGACTCGCCCCGGCGATGGATCGGGGCCCCGCGCCTGTGGACGAGTGGAGGGCGTGGATCCGACTCCCCAGGCGGTCTCTCACCGCCGGAACAGGCACGCTCATGACGACTTTCGCCGAGCTCGGCGTCGACCAGGACATCGTCGACGCCCTGGCATCCAAAGGCATCGTGGATGCCTTCCCGATCCAGGAACAGACCATCCCCCTGGGCCTCCCGGGCCAGGACATCATCGGCCAGGCCAAGACCGGAACCGGAAAGACCTTCGGCTTCGGCATCCCGGTCGTCCAGCGCCTCGGCCTCAACCCCGAGCCCGGTGTGAAGGCGCTCATCGTCGTGCCCACGCGCGAGCTCGCCGTCCAGGTCTACGAGGACATGGACATGCTGACCCAGAACCGCGCGACCAGCGTCGTGGCGATCTACGGCGGCAAGGCCTATGAGGGTCAGATCGATCAGCTCAAGGCCGGTGCGCAGATCGTCGTGGGAACGCCCGGGCGCCTCATCGACCTCAGCAACCAGCGTCTGCTCGACCTGTCGGGCGCCGTCGAGGTCGTCCTCGACGAGGCCGACAAGATGCTCGACCTCGGCTTCCTCGCCGACATCGAGAAGATCTTCCAGAAGGTCCCCGCCGTCCGCCACACGCAGCTGTTCTCGGCGACCATGCCGGGACCGATCGTGGCCCTGGCCCGCCGGTTCATGTCGAACCCGATCCACATGCGGGCGAACGACCCCGACGAGGGTCTGACGCAGGCCAACATCAAGCACCTCGTCTACCGGGCGCACTCGCTCGACAAGGACGAGGTCATCGCTCGCATCCTGCAGGCCGAGGGCCGCGGCAAGAGCGTCATCTTCACGCGCACCAAGCGTGCCGCCCAGAAACTCGTCGACGAGCTGGGCGACCGCGGCTTCAACGCCGCCGCCGTGCACGGCGACATGAGTCAGGAGGCGCGCGAGCGCTCGATGGCCGCGTTCAAGGCCGGCAAGCGCGACGTGCTCATCGCGACCGACGTCGCCGCCCGCGGTATCGACGTCAACGACGTCACGCACGTCATCAACCACACGATCCCCGACGACGAGAAGACCTACCTGCACCGCGCGGGCCGAACGGGTCGCGCCGGCAAGACCGGCATCGCGGTGACGTTCGTCGACTGGGACGACCTGCACAAGTGGGCGCTCATCAACCGCGCGCTCGAGTTCGGTCAGCCCGAGCCGATCGAGACGTACTCGTCGAGCCCGCACCTCTACACCGATCTCGACATCCCCGAAGGCACGAAGGGGCGCCTGGTCACGGCTCCCAAGGCCGCCGCGGCTCCGAAGGTCGAGAAGGCCGAGAAGACCGGAACCGCGGATGCCGCGGGCGAAGACGGCCCGCGCCGTCGCCGCCGTCGCCGTGGGGGGTCGTCCGACTCCCCCGCCGCGAGCGAGGGCGCGGCGGCCGCGACGCCGCGCGCCGAGGGCGCCGGCACGCACGACGGTGGAGGCAGCGAGCACCACGACGGCAATTCCGCTCCGCGTCGCCGTCGCCGCCGCCGCAGCGGCGGGTCGGGCGCGAACGCCGCTCCCGTGGCCTGAGCCCAGAGAATCGTCCGGCGCCGACCCTTTCGGGGGCGGCGCCGTTCTCGTTCCTCGTGCGGACGTCCGTCAGGGGAAGACGGGCGACGACCCGCTGCCGGCCGCGATCAGACGCGCGACCATCTCGTCGTCGGTGGTGTTCTCGCCCGGCACGTTGGGCTTGCCGAGGCCGTGGTAGTCGCTGGACCCGGTGACGAGGAGGTCGCGCTCGGCGGCGAGCCGCGCCAGGGTGGCCGTGGGATCCGGGAGGTTCTCTCGGTGCCGGAGCTCGAAGCCGGCGAGGCCCGCCTCGAGCATCGCCTCCAGCACCGGGTGCGGCAGGAGCGCGCGTCCGGCCGGATGGGCCACGATCGGCACTCCCCCCGCGCCGACGACCAGCTCGACCGCCGTCACGGGGTCGGGGGCGTACAGCGCGACGTAGTACTCGTTCGCGGGGTGCAGGATGCCGGCGAAGGCCTCGGTGCGGTCGGCGACGATGCCGCGCGCGACGAGCGCGTCTGCGATGTGCGGCCGGCCGACGGTAGCGCCGTCGGTGGTCTGGGCGACGATGTCGCTCCACGCGATGTCGAAGTCGCGCGAGATCCTCTCGGCCATGATCTGTGCGCGGTCCAGCCGCGAGGAACGGATGCGATCGGTCATGGCCCGCAGCGCACCGTCGTCGGGGTCGACGAGGTAGGCGAGCAGATGGACGCTGCGCCACTCGTGCCGCGCCGAGAGCTCCATGCCGGGGAGGAACGTCATCCCGAGCGACGAGGCGGCCTCGGCGGCTTCGGCCCAGCCCGACGTGGTGTCGTGATCGGTCAGGGCGACGGTGCGCAGGCCGTGGCGATGGGCGGCCGCCATCACGAGGGCGGGTGACTCGGTGCCGTCGGAGTGCGTCGAGTGGAGGTGAAGGTCACTGGGTCCTTCGAATCGACGATCGCGCGGCACCCGTCGAGCGTACCGCCCGCCTGCGCGGCGCCGCGGTCGTGGAGCCGTCGGCCAGGCGGCATCCGTGGATCTCCCAGGCGCCTCGCCTAGGGTCGGATCCGTGCGTCGGCTGTTCGGGATCGTGTTCGCGCTCGCGTGCGCTGCGACGGCCGTGGCGCTCACCTGGCCGAGCGCGTTCGGCATCGAGCGGACCTTCCCGCTCGCTCAGGTCATCTCGTTCCGCGTCCCTCTCGCGGCCGGCTTCGCTGCCGCCGCACTGGTGGCGCTCCTGTTCGCCCTGATCCGTCCGGTACGCGCGCTCGCGCTGACGTGCGCCGTGATCCTCGTCGCCGCCGCGGGCGTGAACGGGGCCCTCGTCTTCCAGCGCGGCTCGGGGACCGACGCGCTCCCCGAGAAGACCGACACGAGCCTGCGGGTCATGACGTGGAACACCGCGGGCGAGGCGACGTCGGCCGAGTCCATCGCACAGTTCGCCGTGGGCATGAAGGCCGACGTGGTGACGCTCCCCGAGACGACGATCGACACCGGTGCCCGCGTCGCCGAGATCATGCGCGACCTGGGCCAGCCGATGTGGGCGCACCACGCCGAGTACGGCGAGTACGGCATCACGGGCTGGGATGCCACGTCGACCACCGTCCTGATCCGACCCGAGCTGGGCGACTACAGCGTCATCCAGTCCTCGCTCGATGGCTCGAGCAACACCTCCACCGTGCCGAGCGCCGTGGCGATGCCCGTCTCGGGAAACGGCCCCATCATCGTCGCCGCCCATGCCGTCGCCCCGCGGCAGGAGTACATGGCGGAGTGGAAGTCGGACCTGCAGTGGCTCGCCGACCAGTGCGCGACCGACAACGTCATCCTCGCCGGCGACTTCAACGCGACCCTCGACCACATGACCGGTCTCGGCGTCGACGGCGGCACACTGGGGCGTTGTCACGATGCCGCGTCCGAGAGCGGCAACGGCGGCGTCGGGACATGGCCGACCGACGTGCCGGCGCTCCTCGGCGCACCGATAGACCACGTCATGTCCACCCCCGACTGGACCGTCACCGGATCGGTCGTCATGCGCTCGCTCGACGGGTCGGGCACCGACCACCGCCCGATCGTGGTGCAGCTGGAGCGCGCCGCCGGCTGAGCCGTGCGCCCGGCGGCCGGTGGTGGGACACTGGAGAGATGGACTCCCCCGCCGAACGCGACACGATCGCCCCCGCAGAGCAGAAGCCCGTCGAGACCACGACGAACCGCAAGGCCCCGTTCCCGCGCGGCTTCCTCGACACGATTTCGACCGGCTGGGCCGAACGCCCCGAGACGTTGCCGTCCCCCCGCGAGCAGTCCGCGTGGACGGCCCGTCGCCGCGATCGAGTGTCGCAGGCGTTCCCAGGTGAGCGCCTCGTCGTGCCCGCGGGTTCGCTCAAGGAGCGCAGCAACGACACCGATTATCCGTTCCGCGCCCACTCCGCGTTCGCGCACCTCACCGGATGGGAAGCGGATGCCGAGCCCGATTCGGTGCTCGTCTTCGAGCCGCGCGAGAACGGGCACGACGCGGTGCTGTACTTCCGCGAGCGCGCCGACCGCACGACCACGGAGTTCTACGCGGATGCCGCGATCGGCGAGTTCTGGATCGGCCCGCGGCCCGCGCTCGCGGGTGTCGCCGCCGACCTCGGCCTCGAGACCGCACACGTCGACGAGTTCTCCCCCGCCGACGACGACCGCGTGGTCGGTGTGGACGACGACCTCACCCGCGTCGTCTCCGAGCTGCGGCTGGTGAAGGACGACTTCGAGCTGGCCCAACTGGCCTTGGCCGTCCAGGTCACGGCATCCGGATTCGACGACATCGTCGCCGAACTCCCCCGGATCATCGAGCACCCGCGCGGGGAGCGCGTGGTCGAGGGGGTCTTCCACCGCCGCGCGCGCGCAGACGGCAACGCCGTCGGGTACGACACGATCGCCGCCTCGGGTCCACACGCCTGCTACCTGCACTGGACGCGCAACGACGGCGCCGTCGTCCCGGGCGACCTGATCCTCATCGACGCCGGTGTCGAGGTCGACAGCCTGTACACCGCCGACATCACCCGGACCCTCCCCGTCTCGGGTCGCTTCACCGACGTCCAGCGTCGCGTGTACGAAGCGGTGCGCGAGGCCGCCGACGCCGCCTTCGCGGCCGCACGGCCCGGTGTGCCGTTCCGTCGCGTCCACGAGGCCGCGATGGAGGTCATCGCCGCACGCGTGGCCGAGTGGGGTCTGCTCCCCGTCACGGCCGATGAGGCCCTGGATGCCGAGCGCGGCGGCCAGCACCGTCGGTACATGGTGCACGGCACCAGCCACCACCTCGGCATCGACGTGCACGACTGCGCGCAGGCCCGTCGCGAGATGTACTACGACGGTCAGCTCGAGCCGGGCATGGTGTTCACGATCGAACCCGGGCTGTACTTCCAGATCGACGACCTCACGGTCCCCGAGGAGTACCGCGGCATCGGCGTGCGCATCGAGGACGACATCGTGATGACCGCGGACGGACCGGTGAACCTGTCCGCGGGGATCCCGCGGACGGCCGACGAGGTCGAGGAGTGGATCGCGCGGCTCGCCCGGTGACGTTCACTCCGCCCGCGTCGTTCACGACGCGCCCGACCCTGCGCGGCTCGTTCGGCATGTCGGCATCCACCCACTGGACCGCGACGGCGACCGCGCAATCGGTGCTGGAACGCGGGGGCAACGCGTTCGACGCCGCCGTGGCGGCCGCCTTCGTGCTGCACGTCGCCGAGCCGCACCTCAACGGTCCCGGCGGCGATCTCGTCGCCCTCGTGCGTCCGGCCGGAGCTGCCGAGCCGACGGTGCTGATGGGGCAGGGCCCTGCCCCCGCGGGCGCGTCGATCGACGCGTTCCGGGAGCGCGGACTCGACCTCGTCCCGGGTGCCGGCGGCCTCGCCGCCGCGGTGCCCGGAGCCGTCGACGCGTGGCTCCTGCTGCTACGCGACCACGGCACCTGGGACGTCGCGGACGTCCTGGACTACGCCATCGGCTACGCCCGCGACGGGCATCCGCTCGTCCCGGGCGCCGCCGCGACGATCGGACGCGTGGCGGAGCTCTTCCGCGAGCATTGGCCCACATCGGCCGATCTGTGGATGCCGGACGGCTCGGCGCCCGCACCGCACACGGTGGTCCGCAATCCCGCGTATGCGGCGGTGCTGGACGAACTGGTCGGCGCCGGCGCCGGTGCGGATGACCGGGTCGAGCGGATCGAGGCGGCGCGGAAGGAATGGGCGTCCGGGGTGTTGCCGCGGGCCGCGGAGTTCCTCCGCACCCCGCACCGGCACTCGGACGGCGGCGACCACCCCGGTGTCCTCGACACGCACGACCTCGCGTCGTGGCGCGCGGGCTTCGAACCCGCGGTGTCGGTACCGTTCCGCGGCTGGCAGGTCTTCAAGGCCGGAGTGTGGACGCAGGGGCCCGCCCTGCTGCAGGCGCTGCGCCTCCTCGACCCGTTCGACGACGCGCGGCTCGACCCCTCGTCGCCGCTCGGCGCGCACACGCTCCTCGAGGTGCAGAAGCTCGTCTACGCGGACCGCGACGCGTGGTTCGGCGACACTCCGGATGCCGTCGACGTCGAGGCGCTGCTCACGGACGACTACGTCACCGCTCGACGATCGCTCCTCGACGACGTCGCGAGCGCGGCGCTCCGCCCGGGAGCGCCCGAGGGGCGGGCTCCGTTCCTCCCCGACGTCCGCCCCGTGACGGGCGACGGGACCGGCGCGACCGGTGAGCCCACGGTCGATCGCCGCGGTCAGACGCGCGGAGACACGTGCCACCTGGACGTCATCGACCGGTGGGGCAACACGGTCTCGGCCACGCCCTCGGGCGGCTGGCTGCAGTCCTCGCCCACGATCCCCGACCTGGGGTTCTGCCTCGGCACGCGTCTGCAGATGACGTGGCTCGTCGCCGGGCACCCGGCATCCCTCGTTCCGGGGCGACGTCCCCGCACCACCCTCACGCCGACGATTCTCACCCGAGGCGACGAGATCACGGCGCTCGGTTCCCCCGGCGGCGATCAGCAGGACCAGTGGCAATTGCCGATGCTGCTGCGCATGCTCGTGGGCGGATACGAACCGCAGCAGGCCATCGATGCGCCGACCCTGCACACGACGGCGGTGACCGACTCGTTCTGGCCGCGCTCGTGGACTCCCGCGGGGGCGGTGGTCGAGGATCGGCTCGGCGAAACGCTCATCGCCGATCTCGAACGGCGGGGGCATCGGGTGCGCAGGGCCGGCGATTGGGCTCTGGGCCGGGTGAGCGCCGTGGGGCGCGATGCCGCGGGCGTGCTCTGGGCCGCGGCCAATCCGCGCGGGATGCAGGGCTACGCCGCCGGGCGCTGAGGTCGGCTGTCCACAGGGTGAAAAAGTGCCCGACGCGGTTTCTCTACGATCCCGCGCATGTCCTACTCGATGGATCCCCCACACCTGCTCGGCATCGCCGAGCGCATGCGCCGGTCGTTCGACGAGGTGCACGAGGTCACGATCGCCCTGCAGCGGGCGGTGGATGCCGTTGCGCGCACCCTCGCCCGGGCGGTGCCGGCGCACCCGGCGTTCGTCGAGGCGGCTCAGACGCGCGTCCACCTCGCGCACCGCATCGTCGCGCGCGGACGAGCCACGGTGTCCGCGCTGCAGACCGCAGTACTGGCGTACCTCTCGGCCGACGACGAGATGGCCGTCACGACCGACGCGCGCGCTGCGGCCGTGGGGGCCGGCGACGGCAATCCGTTCGACCCGGTCGTCTTCGGGAAGAGGCGGCTGTGAGCATCGGTGTGACGGTGCCCGACCCGCCCGCCGATCCGGAGCGGATACGGTCCGCCGTCGAGGCGCTCCGGCAGAGATCGGCCTCGTTCGAGACCGCGGTGCAGGACGCACTGTTCGCCTGGAGCCTCGCGCCCGGTCTGTATCGCGCCCCCGAGGCCGACCTCTTGCATCGAGCCCTCGGCACGACAGGGCCGGCCGCCCACGAGATCACCGCCGGGCTCGTATCCGCGGGGCGCGCCCTCGAGCACTACGCGGACGATCTCGATCGGCTCGCGCACGACAGGAATCTCCTCCTCACGGCGCAGGCCCTCGCCGCGCCGCCGCGCTCGGTCTGGCAGACCGGCTCCGAGACGGCGGCGGGCGCGATGAACGAACTGGCTCGGGCCGAGGCAGAACACGACGCCGCCCGCGACGTCGCCCGACTCGCCGAAGCGTACGAAGACGCCACCCATCGGTGCGCGATGGCTCTGCGCGCGATTCCGGACATCTCCTGGTCGTCGCTCGCCGCGTGGAGCGGGCCCGAGCACCCCGGTGCTGTCCCCTCGTCGACGGATGCCGCCGGACTCGTCCTGCTCGACCGGCTCGCCGTCGCACGAGATCCCGGTCGGCTGATGTCCGTGCATCCCGAGTGGAACCGCCTCCTCCACGGGACGGCTCCCGAAGAGATCGCGCGGTGGTGGTCGAGCCTCGATCCGACGGTGGCGGCGCATCTCGTCACCGCCGTGCCCGCCCTCGTCGGCACCCTCGACGGGGTGACGGCGAACGACCGCGTGGCCGCGAACCGCCTGCGCGCGGACGACCATCTGCGCGCGCTGCGGGCGCAACGCCAGGCCCTGCACGAACGACGGATCCCCCACCGACGCTCGACAGCGACCGAGGTGCTCGACCGTCGCGCGGAACGCGCGCGCCTCGAGCGCGAGATCGCCTACTTCGAGAAGGTGCGGGACGGGACGAAGCTGCTGTACGCGTGGGATCCCGACCGGGGCTCGCTGATCGAGATGGCCGGCGACCCGTCCACCGCGAAAGCGGCCCTGTTCGTCGTGCCGGGGACCAACACCGACGCCGACGCATTCATGACCGAGCATCCCGTGACGGATTTCGCGGAGTGGCAGGTCGGCTCGTCCGGGGCGTCGGTGGTCGCCTTCACCGTCATGACCGGGTCGATGCCTCAACTCGATTCCCTCCTCGAGGACGGTCCCCAGTGGAACCGCTTCGCCGAAGAACGCGGCCCCGAATACGCACGGTTCCTCCGGGGTGTGGATGCCGCCCACCCGGGGCTGTGGACCATGAGCTACGAACACTCGTACGGGGGCGGTGTCGGCAGCGAGGCAGAGAAGCACGGTGGCACGGTCGACACCCGGTTCCTCGCGGCGAGCGTCGGTGCCATCGGCCCGTACGAGCCGCACGCCGGAACCGAGTACTACGCCACCCAGGCCGTCGACGACGTCAACCGCTACTACGCCGGCCTCGGCGCAGGCGGGATGGGTTTCACCGTCGCCCCCGAGACGATCCCGGGCGTCCGACTCGTCGACCCGGGGCTCCCCGGCCCGAACATGCCCTCGCTCGTCGCCTATGGAGTGACGACCAACCCGGCCTATCTGCCCCGCCTGATCGCGGACAGCGTCGGTCACCACACGGCACTGATGAGCGGCGACGAGAAGGTCAACGGGCCGGTGCTGAAAGCCGTTCGCAATCTGCTGAGAAGCGAAGGAGATCTCCAGTGAATCGACTGGCCCAACTACTGCTCTCGACCGTCCTCTGTTTTGCGCTCGCGGGATGTTCGGCCACGCCACCACATCGGTACGAAGACGTAAAGAAGGAGGCGCTAGCGGCGTTGCAGACAGTCGCGGACCTCATCCCAGAGCCCAAGACAGTTCGACCTCGACCAGAGCAGGAACCATACGGGTGCAACGATCCCTTGCTCGGAATGAACAAGGACGGCGCGTTCTTCACCGGGTATTGGGAGGTGGACGTGTCCGAACAGGTGGACATCCGGGACTTCATCGCAGGAGTCCGCGACAGCTTGGGCGATGGTTGGAGAACTGAGCCTCAGCTCATCGAGGTGTCCTTCCCCCAGGCCAACCTGATCCAGGAGGCGACCGGCGTCAGCGTCACCATCGAAGAAAGCGACCGGGACGGCCGAAAGGGGATCGATTTACTCGCGATCTCCCGTTGCGGCATCGAAGAGCAGCCCACGCCTTAGCGACGACCTCCCGCTCGAGCCCTAGACCACCTTCAGCCCCCGCACGAACTCCGCCACGACCGGCGCGAGCCCGGCCCCGATGTCGTCCGCCGGTCGCCGCTTCCCCTTGACCTCGAAGGAGTGGTTCGCATCGGGCACCCAATGCACGCGCGCGTCGTGACAGGTCGAGACCACCTCATCGAACTGCGCGCGCGGGTCGATGAAGGGGTCGTTCTCGCCCTCGATGAACAGTTGTGGCGCCGTGATCGCCGGCAGGTGCTCGGCGCGGGGCTTGTCGGGTCGGCCCGGCGCGTGCAACGGATAGCCGAGGTACACCAGTGCCAGAGGAGAGAGCGCACCCTCCGCCGTGGCGACGGACGCCATCCGGCCCCCGTACGACTTCCCGGCGGCGACGAACGGACCCGCGCCCGCACCGACCAGCCACGCCTGCACCCCCGCCCAGGTGGCGACCGCGTGGGCCGCGGGTCCCGGCATCCGTCGGCCGGCCTCGACGTACGGGAACACGAAACGCAGCACCGAGACACCGGCATCCCCGAGACCGGCGGCGAGGCCCTCGAGGAAGGGATGTGTCATGCCCGCTCCGGCGCCGTGCGCGAGAGCGACGGTCGCGCGGGCGTGCGGTGCGAGGGACCACAGGCCCGACACCACCGTCTCGCCCGCCGGGAGGGCGACGGGGATGCGGACGGGGTCGGCGGTCACCGCTCGTCGCGCGGCGCGTCCGATTCGGGCGCGCCGTCCGAGGAGGACTCGGGATCTGCGGCGGGCGCCACCGGCGGCGCGATGCGCTCACCGTAGCGCGGGGGCTCGTCGTCCGCCGGACGCGACGGCACGGGCGGACGCGGCGGCACGGCCGGCGCGGGCGTGCCCGGCGTCTGCACGCGTTCGCCGTACTGCGGCGGTGCCGCGTCGGTCGGGGTGGTCGGGCGAGCGACGACCGTACGCGCGGTAGCCGCCGGGCCGAGGACGCCACGGGCCTTGGTCAGGCTCGCCGCGGCGACGCACACGTCGTAGTGATCGGCGGTCACCTGCATGACCGACGCGAAGTCACGGCGACGGCGCACGATCGAGTACGTGCCCAGGCTCAGCAGCATGCCCAACGCCATGCCGACCAGGAGCACACCGATGAACGCCGAGATCTCGACGGTCGGGGTGCCCAGCACGAAGATGAACGCGAAGAGCAGCCCGAGCATCAGACCGTTCAACGCACCCGAACGCGCGGCGGTGGCGTACCCCAGTCGGCCGGTGATCCGCTCGATGGAGCGGAGTCCGCTGCCGACGATCGCGATGTCACACGCCGGAACCTCGCCGGCGAT
>NZ_CAKKMM010000025.1:0-24357 GCF_918698205.1 Microbacterium sp. Bi128
GCTCCACACGATCGACAGCAGCAGCACGGTCTTGGGCGTCGGCAGCGCGAGAACGGCGAGAGGGGTGTAGGTGCCCGCGATCAGCAGCAGGATGTTGGCGTGGTCGATGCGCTTGAGCACGGCCCGCGTGCGGGGCTTCCAGTTGAACCGGTGGTAGAGCGCGGAGTTTCCGAACAGCAGCATCGAGGTCGCCATGAACACCGCGGAGGCCCACTTCGCGGGGGCGCCCTGGGCGAGGCAGATGAGCACGATTCCGGCGGCGATCGCCACGGGGAACGTCCCCGCATGGATCCAGCCGCGCCACGTCGGCTTGAGATCGTCCTGCGCTCCGACGGCCCCGGCCTCCAAGAGGGGGAGCTGGGGCATTTCGGGTCCGTCGCCAGTGGGGGAGAGCGTCACCCCTCGACCCTACGTCTCCCCGCATACCCCCGTCGGCACATGCCGATCTCCCCGCCCGTGCGGCGCGTATGCGTCATCCTCTCGGTGTTCCCGGGGCCGGACGCGGTAGCGTAGCCGGGTGGCGCGCGTGCGGAAGAACGAGGGGCGAGGGCCCCTCTATCGTCTGTACATCTCGCGCCTTCGTCGCCGGATGCCCGGCACCGTTCCGCACCACGTGGCCATGATGATCGACGGCAACCGCCGATGGGCGCGGCAGCTCGGTTTCGACAGCGCGGCGCACGGTCACCGCGCCGGCGCCGCGAAGATGCACGAGTTCTTACGGTGGTGCGACGATCTCGGCATCCAGGTCGTCTCCCTGTATCTGCTCTCCAACGACAATCTGCGCAAGCGCGATTCGCGGGAGCTCGAAGACCTCATCGACATCATCGCGGAGCTCGCGGGCGAGCTCTCCCACGAGCCCGACTGGCGGGTGCAGCACGTCGGCCGCTCCGACGACCTGCCGCCGGCCCTCGCCGAGGTGCTGCACGAGGTCACCGAACGCACCCGTTCGCACACCGGTCTGCACGTGAACCTCGCCGTCGGGTACGGCGGGCGCAGCGAGATCGTGGACGCGGTGCGCAGCATCATCGCGAAGCACGACGAGCAGGGCGGATCGCTCGAGGAGCTGGCCGCCAGCCTCACGCCGGAGCAGATCGGGGAGCACCTGTACACCGGCGGCCAGGCCGACCCCGACCTCGTGATCCGCACGTCGGGCGAGCAGCGTCTCAGCGACTTCTTGCTCTGGCAGTCCGCGCATTCGGAGTTCTACTTCGTCGAGGCGCTGGGGCCCGATCTGCGCGAGGTGGACTTCCTCCGGGCCATCCGCGACTTCTCTGCGCGCGACCGACGGTTCGGACAATGAGCCGTCATCAGCGTTAACGCACTCGTCACTTTTCCGGGCGTGTTCGCGCCCCTGGCATCCGGCGTCAGGCCTTACGGTGAGGTCATCGGGCACGGAGCCCGATCGAGTCGGCCTTCGGATCGCGACTCGTGACCCACAGGTCGACTCGTGACAGCCGGGTGAGACACCCGGGTCGGGAGTGGGTTGTGACTGCACGAGCACCGTACGACCAGCGTCACGTCGTCGAGAGCACTGTTTCGGAAATCGATGCCTCAGCCGACCAGGCTTTGCGCACCTACGTCCTGGATACCTCGGTACTGCTGAGCGATCCGCGCGCGTTCTTCCGCTTCGCTGAGCACTCCGTCGTCATCCCGGTCGTCGTGATCACCGAACTCGAGGGCAAACGCCACGATCCCGAAATCGGCTACTTCGCGCGGCAGGCGCTGCGCCACCTCGACGAACTGCGCATCGAGCACGGCCGACTCGACTTCCCGGTCCCCGTCGGCGACGACGGGACGCTCCGTGTCGAACTGAACAACACCGACCCGTCGGTCTTGCCCTCGGGCATGCGCCTGGGCGACAACGACAGCCGCATCCTCGCCGTCGCGATGAACATCGCGCGGGACGGCGCCGAGGTCACCGTGGTGTCGAAGGATCTGCCGATGCGCGTCAAGGCGGCATCCCTCGGTCTCTCGGCCGAGGAGTACCTCGCCGAGCAGGCCATGGACTCCGGCTGGACGGGGATCGCCTCGATCGACGTCTCGGGCGACGACCTGAGCGACCTGTACGAGGCGGAGGTGGCCTCGAGCGACGACGTCGTCGGGCTTCCGGTCAACACGGGCCTGATCATCCACTCCGAGCGCGGCTCGGCGCTGGGCCGCGTCACCGGTGACGGAGAGTTCCGCCTCGTCCGCGGCGACCGTGACGCGTTCGGGCTGCACGGGCGCTCCGCCGAGCAGCGCATCGCCCTCGACCTGCTGCTCGATCCCGAGGTCGGGATCGTCTCGCTCGGTGGCCGTGCCGGTACCGGCAAGTCGGCGCTCGCGCTGTGCGCGGCGCTGGAGGCCGTGCTGGAGCGGCAGCAGCAGAAGAAGATCATCGTGTTCCGACCGCTCTTCGCCGTCGGGGGACAAGAGCTCGGCTACCTGCCCGGTGACCAGGCCGAGAAGATGAACCCGTGGGGTCAGGCCGTCTTCGACACGCTCGGCTCGGTCGTGTCGGGCAACGTCCTCGAAGAGGTCGTGGCGCGGGGTCTGCTCGAAGTGCTGCCGCTCACCCACATCCGTGGCCGCTCGCTGCACGACGCGTTCGTGATCGTCGACGAGGCCCAGTCCCTCGAGCGCAACGTGCTCCTGACGGTACTGAGCCGTATCGGGCAGAACTCCCGCGTCGTTCTCACGCACGACGTCGGGCAGCGCGACAACCTGCGCGTCGGGCGGCACGACGGCGTCGCGTCGGTCATCGAGACGCTGAAGGGTCACGCGCTCTTCGGCCACGTCACCCTGACCCGTTCCGAGCGTTCGGCGATCGCCGCCCTCGTGACGGGTCTGCTGGAGGCGGCCGAGCTGTCCTGACCACCGATCGAAGGGCCGGGATGCCACGCATCCCGGCCCTTCGACGTTCGGGGGCTCTCGAGATGAGAGGTTTCTCATCTGCACCTCCCGGCGTTCTCACACGAAGCCGTCACAGTGGAATCACCGGCGAGGGAAACCTCGTCACCGCCCCGGCGGTTCCCCCCACAAAAGAAAACGAGATCGTCCTGCCGCGCAGGTCACCGACGTTTCGGGTACGGCGGAAGACCGCCACGGACGATCCCCCAGCCCCCGGTACCCCCCGACCGGGGGCTTTTGGGTTGTCGGCGCGGTTATTGCCAGCGGTAGCCGGCACCGCGCACGGTGGCGATGCGACCGGCGCCGAACTTCGCCCGCAAGTAGCGGACGTAGACGTCGACGACGTTGGACCCGGGGTCGAAGTCGAGTCCCCAGACACGACTGAGCAGCTGTTCCCGACTGAGCACTTGGCCCGCGTGGCTGACGAACTCCTCCGCCAGGGCGAACTCGCGCGCGCTGAGATCGATCTCCCGACCGGCGACCGAGGCACGACGGGTGAGCACGTCCAACGAGACGTCCCCGTGCGCGATGGTGATGCTCCCGAGGCTCACCGGTTCCCGCAGACGGGAACGCACGCGCGCGAGCAGCTCGTCGAACTTGAACGGTTTCGCGACGTAGTCGTTCGCCCCCGCATCCAGACCGTCGACGGTGTCGCGCGTGCTCGTCCGTGCCGTGAGCATGATCACCGGGATCGAGGCCCCCTGACCGCGCAGACTCCGCAGCACTTCGAATCCGTCCATCGTCGGCAGACCCACGTCCAGCAGAACGAGATCGACGTCGCCGGACAACGCGGTCTCCAGTGCCTCGGCGCCGTCGTCGACGATGAGCGTCTGGTAGCCGGCCGATTCCAATCCCTTGGCCACGAACGCCGAGATGCGTTCCTCGTCTTCGGCGATGAGGATGCGAGTCATCCGGTGGCCTCTCTCTGCAGGACGACGTCACCGGCGCGCACCGGCGTCGGCAGGTCGGCGGGCGTGTGCGCGCCACCCAGCGGGACGTGCAGCGTCAGGGTCGCGCCCCCGCCCGGAGTGTCCGCGATGCTGCAATGCCCGTCGTGCGCCTTGGCGATGGCATCCACGATCGACAGGCCCAGGCCGGAGCCGTCGACGCCGCGGCGCGTCGAGACGCGATCGAACCGCCGGAACACCCGGTGCCGCGCGGCGGGAGGGATGCCGGGCCCGTGGTCGCGCACCCACAGGCTCGCGGTCGTGCCATCGGTGGAACTGCCGATCTCGATCGGGCTGCCGGCGGGGGTGTACTTGGCGGCGTTGTCCGCCAGTTGCAGCCACGCCTGGACCAGTCGGTCGTGGTCGCCGACGATGCGGCCCCGGCCGCGGGCCTCGATCGTCCAGGTGTGCTCGGGGAGGGCTGCGACCAACTCGCCCATGCGGTCGGTCAGGGCGCCCACGTCCACGACCCCGGTGGAGAGCGATCCCGCCTCCACGTCGGCGAGGGCGTCGATGTCGTCGACGAGGCGCGAGAGCCGGTCCAGCTCGGCGATGCCGAGGTCGCGCGTCTCGATGACGTCGCGCGCATCGGTGGGGTTCATCGTCTCGAGGTGACCGCGCACGATCGTGATCGGTGTCTTGAGCTCGTGCCGGACGTCGTCGAGCAACTGTCGCTGCGATTCCACCGACATCGACAGGCGGTCCAGCATGGAGTTCACCGAGGCGGTCAGGTCGGAGATCTCGTCGTTGCCGTGGGCGGAGACGCGGGTGCCGAGATCGGCGATGGTGATCGCGTCGGTGGTGTCGCGGAGCTTGCGCAGGGGCGAGAAGAGCCGCCCGGTGACGAACCAGCCGGCCACGGCGACGGCCAGGAGCACCACCGCCCCGGTGAGGGCATACGTCGTGGTCGACAGGCTCACCAGCTCCATGCGCTCGTCAATGGCGACGGCCTGCACGATCGTGGCGTCGCCGGCGGGCACCGCCGCGTAGAGCACCGGGCCGAGAGTGCTGTCGAGGCGGCCGCGCGTCTCACCGCGCTCGAGCGCGGCGCGAAGGGCATCGAGGAACGCGGCATCCGCGGTCAGGGGGACCCCCGGCGGTGCAGGGGTGGAGGCCAGCACCGTGCCGCCGCTCAGGGCCAGCGTGGCATCGGTGCGCCCCGGAACGGCTGCCGCGACGAGATCCGCCGGATCCTGGGCCGACACCGAGACGGTCGAGACGAAGCCGTCGAGTTGGCGCTGCGCGTTGGCGAGGACGCGCTCGCTCTGCACGAAGAACGTGACACTTCCGGCCACGATGAGTCCGACCAGCACGACGCCGAGGATCGCCCCGAGGAGCCGCACCCGTGCCGAGACGGCTCTCGTAGGGCGGATCATCCTCTGATTATGGCGCTCCCCGGCGTCGTGCGCGGTTCGGCTCAGCCAGGGTGGGTCATCGAGAGCAGGTCGAGCTTGGCGTCGAGCACCTCTTCGGTGATCTCGCCGCGCTCGACGTAGCCCAGGTCGATGACGGCCTCGCGCACCGTGATGCCCTTGGCGACGGCGTGCTTGGCGATCTTGGCGGCGGCCTCGTAGCCGATCACCTTGTTGAGCGGGGTGACGATCGACGGCGACATCCCGGCGAACGCCTCGGCGCGCGCGACGTTGGCCTCCAGGCCGTCGATGGTCTTGTCGGCCAGGACGCGCATGGCGTTGGAGAGCAGTCGGATCGACTCCAGCAGCGCCGTCCCCATGACCGGGATGGCGACGTTCAGCTCGAACGAGCCCGATGCGCCGGCCCACGCGACCGTGGCGTCGTTGCCGATGACCCGGGCGCACACCATGAGCGTCGCCTCGGGGACGACCGGGTTGATCTTGCCCGGCATGATCGACGATCCCGGCTGCAGGTCGGGGATGTGCAGCTCACCGAGACCCGTGTTGGGGCCCGAGCCCATCCAGCGGATGTCGTTGTTGATCTTCGTCAGCGACACCGCGATCGTGCGGAGAGCGCCGGATGCCTCGACGAGACCGTCGCGGTTGGCCTGGGCCTCGAAGTGGTCCTTCGCCTCGGTGATCGGCAGCTCGGTCTCGGCCGCGAGCAGCTCGATGACCTTCTGCGGGAAGCCGAGAGGAGTGTTGATCCCCGTGCCCACGGCGGTGCCGCCGAGGGGGACCTCGCCGACGCGGGGGAGGACGGCCTGCACGCGCTCGATGCCGAGGCGCATCTGGCGGGCGTAGCCGCCGAACTCCTGGCCGAGAGTGACGGGCGTGGCATCCATGAGGTGCGTGCGACCGGACTTGACGATGCCCTTCCACGCCTCGGCCTTGGCCTCGAGCGCCACCGAGAGGTGGTCGAGGGCGGGGATGAGATCGTCGATCAGCGCCTGGGTCACGGCGATGTGCACGGACGTCGGGAAGACGTCGTTCGAGGACTGCGACGCGTTGACGTGGTCGTTGGGGTGCACCGTGTCGCCGAGGATGCGCGTGGCGAGGGTCGCCAGCACCTCGTTCATGTTCATGTTCGACGAGGTGCCGCTGCCGGTCTGGTAGGTGTCGACCGGGAAGTGGGCGTCGTACGCGCCGGTGATGACTTCGTCGGCGGCCTGGGCGATGGCGTCGGCCACGCGCGGGTCGAGGGTGCCGAGATCTTTGTTGGCCAGTGCGGCGGCCTTTTTGATGCGGGCGAGCGCCGCGATCTGCGTCGATTCCAGGCCCGAACCCGAGATGGGGAAGTTCTCGACCGCGCGCTGCGTCTGCGCGGCGTAGAGGGCGTCCTTCGGCACCCGCACCTCACCCATGGTGTCGTGCTCGATGCGGTACTCGATGTCGGTCACGTCGTCGTTCCTCCAGATCGTTTCGTTCGGTCTCAGGCGGCGTGGGACTCGTCCACGTCGCCGACGCTCACGACGGGGACGGCTTCCCCGTCGTCGAGTCGGTAGTTGGCACCCACGACCGCGACGCGGCCGTCGGCCACGGCCTCGCTGATGAGCTCGGACGCGCGCAGCAGGTCGGAGACCGTGTGGCGCAGGTGTTCGCGGCCCACGAGTTCGGGGTCGACGCGCTCGGTACCGCGGCCGGCAGCGGCCTCGGTGCGCTGGACACGGCGGACCGCGGGCACGATCGGGGCGATCTGACGCCAGATGTAGGCGGGGAGCGTCGGCGCGTCGATTCCGGTGCTGTCGATGGCTGCACCCACGGCGCCGCACGCGTCGTGCGCGAGGACGACGATGAGCGGCACTTCCAGCACGCCGACGGCGTACTCGAGGCTGCCGATGACGGAGTCGGAGATGACCTGACCGGCGTTGCGTACGACGAACAGATCGCCCAGGCCCTGGTCGAAGATGATCTCCGCCGCCAGCCGCGAGTCGGAGCATCCGAAGAGGGCGGCCGTGGGGTGCTGCGAACTCGCCAGCTCGGTGCGGCGCTCGACGTCTTGCCGCGGGTGGGCGGGCGCGCCGGAGACGAAACGCCGGTTGCCCTCGAGCATCTGGCTCCACACGTCGCGGGGAGTCATGCGATCGTTCACGGGATCTCTCTCAGTTCGCGGACCTGGGCGGTGACGGATGCCGCGGCGATCGCGGTGGTCTCGGGACTGGCATCCCCGTAGATCAGGACCTGATCGGGCCCGGCGGGAGTGGACAGGGCGTAGCTGATGTTGCCGGCGCGCTCGGGGTCGCTCGGGCGGTAGACGGCCCAGTCGAGGCCGTCGATCTCGATCGTCTCGGTGCTGCGCGCTCCGCCGAGGATCTGGGCGACCCACTCCTCGCCGGTGTCCAGGCCCTGGGCCACACGGACGAAGCCGGACTCGCCCGAGCGCACGTAGACCATGGTCCACGCCTCGACGCCGCCCTGGCCCTCGGTCATCGCCTGGTTCACGCGCCAGCCGTCGGGCAGAGCGGGGGAGAGGGCGGGGCGGCCGAGGTCGTCGGACAGCTCGGCGGCGAGAGCGGGGACGTCGGGCTGTGGGCGCGGCGCCGGTTCTCCGCGCGGGACGGCGGCGATCACGACCAGCACGACGGCGACGGTCACGAGGAGCGCCGCGATCAGGTTGCGGAACGTCTTGCTCGAGCGGTAGCGGCGGGAGGACTCGGCCTTGCGGGCTGCGGTCTCGTCCGGAGTCTCGGGACGACCGAGCTCGGCGACGACGCGGGCCATCAGGACTCCTCGCCTTCGCCGCGCGCGGCATCGAGACGCCGCTTCGCGCCCAGCAGCCACTCTTCGCATCGGGCGGAGAGCTGCTCGCCGCGTTCCCACAGCGCGAGCGACTCCTCCAGAGTGGGAGAGCCCTGCTCGAGTTCGGCGACCACGCGGACGAGCTCGTCACGCGCCTGCTCGAACGACAGGGACGCCACGTCGGCGGAGGGGCCGGAGGGCGTCGCGGTCATGGCATCCATCTTAGGCGGGACCGGCGGTGCGGCCGCCGTCGGACGAGGAGTCCGTGGGATCGATCGGACCTGTGGAGGAGGCGCCGAAAGCGCCGTCGGCGACGGTCACGACGACGCGTGCTCCCGCCGGCGCCTGCGTCGCGTCGCGCACGATCCCGCCGCCCTCGACCTGGGCGATCGCATAGCCTCGCGCCAGGGTGGCCTCGGGCGACAGCGCGCGCAGCGACGCGCGCAGCTCGCGGGTGCGGCGCTCCTCGGCCTGCAGTCGGCGGTCGACGACGTCGCGGCCCCGGGTCGAGAGCATCCACACGTCTTGCGCGCGGGCGGTCAGCATCGTGTGCGGAGTCCGCAGCGCCGGGCGCGAACGCAACTGCTCGAGCTGGGCGATGTCGTGCAGCACCCGCTGGGTGAGTCGACCGGTCAGGCGCGCCCGGAGTTGGGCGACCGCCGCGCGCTGCTCGCTCACGTCGGGCACGATGCGCTTGGCCGCGTCGGTCGGCGTCGAGGCGCGGACGTCGGCCACGTCGTCCAGCAGCGGACGGTCGTTCTCGTGGCCGATGGCGCTCACGATCGGGGTGGATGCCGCGGCCACCGCGCGCACGAGTCGCTCGTCGCTGAAGCCGAGGAGCGTCTGCGGATCGCCGCCGCCGCGCGCGATGACGATGACGTCGACGTCGGGGTCCGCATCCAGCGCCGTCAGCGCGGCGAGCGTCTCGGGCACGCAGCGGTCGCCCTGCACCGCGGCGTACCGGGTGCGGAAGCGCACCTGGGGCCACCGCAGCTCGGCGTTGCGGTGCACGTCCTTCTCGGCATCCGAGTTCTCGCCCGTGATGAGACCGATGCAGTGCGGGAGGAAGGGCAGCTTCTTCTTGCGCGCGGGGTCGAACAGCCCCTCGGACCGCAGCTGCGCGCGCAGGCGTTCGAGACGTTCGAGCTGTTCGCCCAGGCCCACGTGCCGCATCGCCGAGACCGCGAACGAGAAGTCGCCCGTGCGGGGGAAGTAGTCCGCCTTGACGCACGCGACGACGTGGTCGCCGACCTGCAGGTCTTTCGGCAGCCGAGCCAGCGTGCTCGACCAGATCCGGAACGCCACCGTCGAATCGGTGCCGAGGTCTTTCATGCGGCCGAACACGTTCCCGCCGCGCCGGTTGAACGAGGTGATCTCGCCCTCGACCCAGACGGATCCCCACCGTTCGATGAACCCGCGGATCGTGTCGTTCAGTCGCGAGACCGAGGTCGGCGCGTCCGTCGTCGACTCACGGGGATGAACGGAGTCCGCCGGGGGCGTGAGGCCCTCGACGGCGTCGGGTCGGAAGGAGGTCATGGTCTCTCGTACGGGTCGATGGTGGCGGTTCGGCCGTCGTCCAGGGGCGCCCCCGTAGAATCGAGGGGTGAGCTCACCTGCCGTCCACCTGCCCGTTCCCCGTATCCCGGGTCGACGCGGGCGGCTCCAGGATATCCCGGTCCACGGACAGAAGAAGGTGCTGTTGGCCGCGCCCCGCGGTTACTGCGCCGGTGTCGACCGGGCGGTGATCGCCGTCGAGAAGGCCCTCGAGCGCTACGGGGCGCCGGTGTACGTGCGCAAGCAGATCGTGCACAACATCCACGTCGTCACCGAGCTCGAGAAGAAGGGCGCGATCTTCGTCGAAGAGGTCGACGAGGTACCCGAGGGTTCGCACGTCGTCTTCAGCGCCCACGGGGTCTCACCCGCGGTCGTGTCCGCGGCATCCGATCGGCACCTCCAGGCGATCGACGCGACGTGCCCGCTCGTGACCAAGGTGCACCGTGAGGCGGTCCGCTTCGCCCGCGACGACTTCGAGATCCTGCTCATCGGCCACGAGGGCCACGAAGAGGTCGAGGGCACGGCGGGCGAGGCCCCCGAGCACGTCACCGTCGTCAACTCGCCGGAGCACGCCGACACCGTCGAGGTGCGCGACCCGTCGAAGGTCGTGTGGCTCTCGCAGACCACGCTCTCGGTCGATGAAACGATGGAGACGGTCCGCCGCTTGCGTGTGCGCTTCCCCGAACTGCAGGATCCGCCGTCCGACGACATCTGCTACGCCACCCAGAACCGTCAGGTCGCGATCAAGAAGGTCGCCGTCGGCGCCGACCTCGTGATCGTCGTCGGATCGGCCAACTCGTCCAACAGCGTCCGCTTGGTCGAGGTGGCGCTCGAGTACGGCGCCAAGGCCGCCTACCGCGTCGACTACGTCGACGAGGTTCGGCAGGAGTGGCTCGAGGGTGTCGAGACGGTGGGCGTCACGAGCGGCGCGTCGGTACCCGAAGTCCTCGTCACCGAGGTGCTCGAAGAACTCGCCGGTGCCGGTTACCGCGACGTCGAAGAGGTCCGGACGGCGGAGGAGGACCTGATGTTCTCGCTCCCCAAGGAGCTGCGTCAGGACTCGTCGGGCAAGCGCGACCAGCGCGCCCTGGGCGGCCGGGGTCGCGCGTGAGTGACGCGGAGTCGCGCCCGCGACCGCAGTACGGCGAGTACGCCACCCCCGAGGAGCAGCGCGCCCGGATCCAGCATCCCGAGGTCACCGAGGCGCTCCAGTCGGGGGTCGCTCCGGAGCCCGAGCCGGAGCCGACGGTCGCTCCCGCCGCACCCCGTGCGCGTGGACCCCTCGCCGACCGTGTCGTCACGTTCGTGCTGCTGGTCTACGGACTCGTCTCGGTCATCTCCACGATCGTGCAGCTCCTGGACTTTCCCGGATACGCCGAGCGCGCGGCGCAGATCCTCGGGGTCGACGCGACGTACACCGCTCTGTCGGCGGGCTTCGTCTGGGGTGCCGTCGCGTCGGTCGTGTACGGCGTGGGGTATCTCGTCACGGCCGCTCTGACGTGGCGGCGGCTGCGCCGCGGGCGCGTGGCGTTCTGGGTGCCGCTGGTGGGCTTCGTCGCGACGACGCTCCTGGCCGGTGTGTGCATCACGATCGCGCTGATGGCCGACCCCGCCTTCCTCTCGGCTCTCACGGGCGCCGTCACCAACTGAACCGACGGACCCGGCATCCCGTGTTCTCTTGAGGACGACAGGAGGGGATCGGCGGTGCGAGACGATCACGCGCAGTTGACGGCGCTGTACGACGCGCACGCCGCCCCCGTCTGGCGCTACGTCGTCAGCCTGACCGGCGACCACGCGGGCGCCGACGACGTCGTGCAAGAGACGTTGCTGCGGGCGTGGCGGACGCCGCGCATCATGGCCGACGACCCGTCGACCCTGCGGTCGTGGATGTTCACGGTGGCGCGCAACATCGTCATCGACGACGCGCGCAGCGCCCGCCGGCGTCACGAGCACACCGTCGACGAGCTTCCCGAGACCGCCGGCGGCGACGACACGGATGCCATGTTCGACGCGCTGCTCGTCGAAGAGGCCCTCGCGACCCTGACGCCCGACCACCGGGCCGTCATCGTCGCGGCCTATTACGGCGGCCGGAGCGTGGCACAGGCCGCCGAAGAGCTGGGGATTCCCGCCGGGACCGTCAAGTCGCGTCTGCACTACGCCGTGCGCGCGCTGCGGCTCGCCCTGCAAGAGAGAGGGGTGACGCGATGAACGCCGCACACGAGCGGTTCGCCACGTGGGACGGGGCATACGTCCTCGGCGCGCTGTCCGCTGCGGATCGCGCCGAGTACGAGCGGCACCTCGGCGGGTGCGCCCTCTGCCGCGCTGCCGTCGCCGAACTCGCGCCCACCGCCGGTCTGCTCTCGCGCCTGTCGCCCGAGCGGGCCCGAGCGATCGATTCCACCGACCCCGCGCCGGCCGCAGCGCCGATGGCTCCGCACCCTGCCCTCCGCGGGCGGCTCGTGCGGACCGCGCGCCGCCGTCGTCGTCGCACGGTGGCGCTGTGGGTGGGGGCCGCGGCGGCCGCCCTGCTCGTGATCGCGGTGCCGAGCGTGCTGGCGCTCACGGCCCCCGCGGACGACGCCGGCGGCACCGTGTACGCCCTCGAAGACGTCGCGGGGGCGCCGCTGGAGGCGTCGGTCAAACTGACGTCGGTCGAGTGGGGGACACGCATCGACCTCGTCTGCCAGTACACCGGCGAGGTGCTGGACGCTCCGCCCGGGGGATGGCCCTACGCGCTCGCGGTCACCGACGACGCCGGCGCCACGACGATGCTCTCGACGTGGCGCGCCGGTCCGGGGTCCACAACAGAGTTGAGCGCGGGCACCGACGTCGCCGCCTCGAGCATCGGTTCGATCGAGATCCGGACGCTCGACGGCGACCGCGTCGTGATGCGCCGGGAGTTCGACAGCCCCTAGCATCGACGGATGCCGAGCCTCATCGCCGTCTGCGCCGTCCACGCCCTGCGTCCCGACTCGGGATCGGTGGGGGTCACCGCGATCGACAAGCGCGCCCTCGAGGGTGCGGTGCGCATCGGACCCCTCGGGGTCCGCGCCGACGTGCAGGCCAGCCGCAAGCACCACGGCGGTCCCGACAAGGCGGTGTACGCCTACGCGCAGGACGACGCCGAGTTCTGGGAGCGGGAGCTCGGGCGAGAGCTCGCCCCCGGCTGGTTCGGCGAGAACCTGCGCCTCGAGGGCATCGACGTGAACGGGGCACGCATCGGCGAGGTGTGGCGCATCGGCGAGACCGTCGAGCTCGAGGTCACGATGCCCCGCACGCCCTGCGCCACTTTCGCACGCTGGGTGGGCGGTTCGACGGGTCGTGGGTGGGTGAAGCGCTTCTCGGACGAGGGACGGCTCGGCGCCTACCTGCGTGTCCGCCGTGCCGGCGAGGTGCGCGCCGGCGACCCCGTCGAGATCGTCTCGTCGCCACCCGCCGCCCCGACGGTGCTCGAGCTCTACCGCGCGTAGCGCGCGGCGCTGCGGCGGGGCCGGGGCGGGCCATGCCCGCGAAACTGCATCCGGCTGACATCTCCACGGCAGGCTGCAGGGGAGATGTCAGGGAGGTGCAGTCTCGCGGGCGGGAGAGGCCCGCGGGACGCACGAACGCCCCGGCCGGAGCCGGGGCGTTCGGGGAGAGGCGTCAGCCCTGGGACTTGCCGAAGGAGCCGAGCTGCTTCGTGGCCTCGACGACGCGGACGGCCATCGCCGACTCGGCGACCTTGCCCCACGCGCGCGGGTCGTACTGCTTCTTGTTGCCGACCTCGCCGTCGACCTTCAGCACGCCCTCGTAGTTCGAGAACATGTAGCCCGCGATCGAGCGGGTGAAGGCGTACTGGGTGTCGGTGTCGATGTTCATCTTGACGACGCCGTTGGCGACCGCGAGAGCGATCTCTTCATCGGTCGAGCCGCTGCCGCCGTGGAAGACGAGGTCGAGGGGCTTGGGGCCGGTGCCGAACTTGGCGGCGATGCCCTCCTGGATCTCACCGAGCAGCTCGGGACGCAGCTTCACGCCGCCGGGCTTGTAGACGCCGTGCACGTTGCCGAAGGTGAGGGCCGAGATGTAGCGGCCGTTCTCGCCGAGACCGAGGCGCTCGACGGCCTTGGTCACGTCGGCGACCGTCGTGTAGAGCGCCTCGTTGGAGCCCTCGTGCTGGACGCCGTCCTCTTCGCCACCGACGACGCCGACCTCGATCTCGAGGATCGCGTTGATGTTCTTGAGGCGGGGGAGGAGCTCGGCGGCGATGTCGATGTTCTCGTCGAGCGGCACGGCCGAGCCGTCCCACATGTGCGACTGGAAGATCGGGTTGCGCCCGGCCTTGACCTCTTCCTCGGAGGCTTCCAGCAGCGGCAGGACGAAACCGGGCAGGGCGTCCTTCGGGCAGTGGTCGGTGTGCAGCGCAACCGTGATCGGGTAGTTCTTGGCGACCTCGGTCACGTACTTCGCGAAAGCGAGGGCGCCCGTGGCGCGAGCCTTCACGGTGTGACCGGCGAAGTAGTCGGCGCCACCGGTGGTGACCTGCAGGATGCCGTCCGAGCCGGCCTCGGTCAGGCCCTGGAGCACGGAGTTGATGGTCTGCGAGCTCGAGACGTTGATCGCGGGGTACGCGAAGCTGCCGGCCTTGGCGCGGTCCAGCATCTCGGCATACTGCTCAGGGGTGGCGACGGGCATGGAGGTGCTCCTTGGTCGTGACAGGGACACCGTCACTCTAGCGAAGGCACCCGATCGTGACACCGAGACCGGGCGAGGATCGCCGCAGTTCTGCCGTGGCGTTAAGAACGATGAATCCTTCGGGCTCCCGTCGGGAAAAACCGGCGGTTGTCACAGTCTCGCTGGCTACAGTGGGGCTCATGGTGAGCCTGACGTCCGACATGAGTCCTCTGCACCCCGATCGGAACCTGGCTCTCGAGCTGGTGAGGGCCACCGAAGCGGCCTCGATCCGCGCCGTGCCGTTCATCGGCCGCGGCGACAAGGAGGCCGCCGACGGCGCCGCCGTCGACGCGATGCGCGCCTTCTTCAGCACCGTCAACTTCGACGGCACGATCGTCATCGGTGAGGGCGAGAAGGACAACGCCCCCATGCTCTACAACGGCGAGCGGGTGGGCAGCGGTCGCGGCCCCCGGTGCGACGTCGCCGTCGATCCGATCGACGGCACCTCCCTGACGGCCGCCGGACGACAGAACGCGCTGTCGGTCATCGCCGTGTCCGATCACGGCACGATGCTCGACGCCTCGAGCGTCTTCTACATGGACAAGCTCGTCACCGGACCCGCGGGCGTCGGCGTCGTCGACATCCGCCTCCCCATCGGCGAGAACATCCGACTGCTGGCCAAGGCGCTCCGCAAGTCGGTCGACGAGATCGTCGTGTCGGTGCTGAACCGCCCGCGTCACGAGCAGCTCATCGCCGACATCCGCGAAGCCGGTGCGGGGACGCGCCTCATGAGTGACGGCGACGTCGCCGGCGGCATCAACGCGGCACGACACAACGCCCGGACCGACATGTGCGTCGGGATCGGCGGCAGCCCCGAGGGCATCGTCACCGCGTGTGCGATCAAGGCTCTGGGGGGTCACATCCAGGGCGTCCTCGCGCCGCGCACCGACGACGAGAAGCAGAAGGGCCGGGATGCCGGTCTGAAGCTCGACGGCGAGGTCTACGAGGCCGACGACCTCGTCAAGGGGAAGAACACGATCTTCGTGGCCACCGGTGTGACCGACGGCCAGCTCGTCCAGGGCGTCCGTCGCGACGGCGACTTCATCTACACCGAGAGCGTCGTGCTGCGCGGTGCGTCGGGGACGCTCCGCCGGATCTCGTCGGAGCACCTCACGTCGAAGTGGCTCTGACCGTCGTCCCGCGGCACGCCCGCGCGCGGCGCTGATCCGCTGAGACTGCATCCCGCTGGCATCCCCCGTGCACACTGCGGGGGATTCGTCAGTTGGATGCCGTCTCGCGGTGTTTCGTCAGGTGGGCCTGAGTCAGGTGGGCCTGCGGGTCCGGAAGTTCGGTGCATGCAGGTACAGCCGGGCGTGTCGTTGTGCAAGCGTGACTCCCCTGGGAGGGGGTGTCTGGCAGAATCGTCGAAGGTGTCAACGGCGACGCTGCGTTCTTCCGAGACCCGAAGGGGGATCGTTCCATGGCAGCTCCGACGAACTCAACCGCACCGCAGACCGGTGCACAGGCGGTCATCGCCGATGCTCTCGACCCCGCGCGTCGTCCCGATGTGCTGCTGCGCAAGCGCCGCGATGAGGGCCACGAAATCAGCGCATGGTGGATGGTCGGCGCGTTCGTCGCTGTTTCGGCCGCGGTCGTGAGCCTGCTCAGCTGGGTTCCCGGCGGGTCTTGATCCTCGGACGGCGCTCAGTCGTCGTCGGCGATTCCCGCCCGTGCGCGGATCGCGCCGAGGTCGGCATGCGTCACGTCTCGGTGTGCGAGCCCGCGTTCGGTCGCCTCGCCGTCGTCCTCGGCGCCGTCGATGAGTTCGGGCGCCGTCCACCTGCGCGGTGACGCCTCGAGCGGTGCGGGAGCGTCCACGGCGTCGAGCTTCGTTTCGTCGATGCCGGGGAACTTGCGCGCCGTCACGAGCACGCGCGACTCCAGCGACCCGGCGAAGCGGTTGTAACTGTCGACGGTGCGCTCGAGCGCGCGCCGCAGATCGCCGGCGTGACCGGCGAGTACACCTACGCGCTCGTACAGCTCGGTACCGAGTGCGAACAACGTGCGCGCCTCGTCGGAGACGTCCTGCTGCGTCCACGTGAAGGCCACGGTCTTGAGGACCGCCCACAGGTTCACCGGTGACGCGAGGGCCACGCGACGCGCGAACGCGTACTCGAGCAGCGTCGGGTCGTCGTCGAGGGCCGCGGAGAGCAGCGACTCGCTCGGCAGGAAGCAGATCACGAACTCGGGGCTGGTCGAGAGCCCCGCCCAGTACGTCTTGCGGGCGAGCGCGTCGACGTGTGCGCGCACGGCCCGGGTGTGCTTGGTCAGGAGGGCCGCCCGGCGCGCGCCCTCGTCGCCCGGGGCGGTCACCGGGATCGCGCTGGCCTGGAGGTAGGCGTCGAGGGGGACCTTGGCATCCACCGCGAGAGCCTTGCCCCCGGGGAGGCGCACGACCATGTCGGGGCGCCCCGCGCCGGCGTCGGAGGTGATCGAGGACTGCAGGTCGAAGTCGACGTAGCGCGTGAGGCCCGCGGCCTCGACGACCCGGCGCAGCTGCGTCTCGCCCCAGACGCCGCGCGTGCTGCCCGAGCGCATCGCCGAAGCGAGGGACTCGGTCGTGGCGCGGAGCGCCTCGTCGGCCTCACGCGAGAGTCGCAACTGCTCGCCCAGCGCGGAGTACTGCTCGACGCGGTCGCGCTCGAGGCCGTCGACCTTGCGCTGCATCGCGTCGAGGGTCTCGCGCACGGGATCGAGCGCGCGCAGGACCGTCTGCTCGCGGCGTTCGCGCTCCTCGCGCGCGGCCTGATCGGCGCGTGTCTGACCCACGAGGTCGCGGTACAGGGTCGTCTGATGGTCGAGCTGGGCCTGTGCCCCGACGAGCACGGCATCGGCGGCGGCGACGCGTGAGGCGAGAGCGATCCGCTCGGTCGCGGCGCGCGAGGTGGCCCGCGCGGCACCGAGGAACCAGCCCGCGCCGGCACCGATCGCGAGGGCGAGGATCGCGAGGATCAGGGCGATGGCATCCATGTGCTCAGTGTGCCGCAGGCCTCCGACATCGCCCGGAAGTGGCGGGCGGGTCAGGCGACGGCGCGCTCGAGGCGGCGTTCCGCCTGGATCTGCGAGACCCGCACGCCGAGGTGCGCGGTGAGGGCGTGCACATCGGCGGCACCGGCGCGCCGGGCGCAGTCGATCGTGATCTCGGCGCACGCGACGGCGTCGGCGAGGGCGTCGTGGTGCGCGAACGGCGAGCATCCGGCCTCGGCCGCGACGAGCGGCAGGCGGTAGGAGTCGAGGGTGTAGGTCTTCCGCGACATCTGGACGCTGCAGAGATAGTGGTAGGAGGGGCAGTCGTCGCCGGTCGCGGCGCACGCACGGCGCAGCACCGACATGTCGAAGCCCGCGTTGTGGGCGACGAGCACGTCCGCCCCGGCGAAGGCGGTCAGCCGAGCCAGCTGCGTGCTCCAGTCCGGCGCGTCGACGACGTCGGACGGACGGATGCCGTGGATGCCGACGTTGATCGCGGCGAAGTCGTCGTGCCCGGCCGGCGGCTTGATGAGCCAGGCAGCAGTGGCCACGACCCGTCCGTCGCGGACGCGGGCGAGCCCCACTGCACACGCAGACGCACCACTGGAGTTCGCCGTTTCGAAGTCGATCGCGGTGAAGTCCAGTGCCACGCCTCCACCCTCGCTCGACCTCCCCGTCCGGCCGGGACGGCACGCCGTCCGACGCGGGATCGGTCTCGTCGCGCCGCGGGCCGTCGACGGTGACCGCCGGGCGGTGGGTCGTCGTGCGGGTGGCACGCCGACTCCTGGCATCCGGAATCGGCGTGTCCCCTGCCGACTCCGCCGCACGGTACGGCTGCGGGAGGCGCCCGCGCGGACAGCGGGCACCCGGCATAGGGTCGAGGCATGACGGAACGCCAGAAGTCGACGTCGTTCGGGCAGGCGGCCGCGGCTTACGAGTCGGGGCGGCCCGAGTATCCGGCCGAGGCGGTGGCGTGGATGCTCGCGCCGGTCCGCGAGCCCGGCCGGGCGCTGCGCGTCGCCGACGTGGGCGCCGGTACCGGCAAGCTCACCCGCGCGGTCGTCGAGCTCGGTGCCGACGTCGTGGCGATCGATCCGGATGCCGCGATGCTGGCGTCGTTGCGCGAGAACGTCCGCGGCATCCCGACGTTCGCCGGTACCGCCGAGCGTCTGCCGCTGCCCGACTCGGCCCTCGACGCCGTGGTGATGGGACAGGCGTGGCACTGGGTGGATCCGGACGCGGGATCCCGCGAGATCGCCCGTGCGCTGCGGTCCGGCGGAGTGCTCGGACTGGTGTGGAACATCCGCGACGAGCGTGTCGACTGGGTGCGCAGCCTCACCCGGGTGATCGGGACGTCGAACGCCGAACGGCTTCTCGCCGACGGCGGGCCGCGGATCGCCGAGCCGCTCGTCGACCTCGAGCACCGCACGTGGACCTGGAGCCGCCGCATCACCCTGGCCCAGCTGCGCGACCTCGTCTTCTCTCGGAGCGACATCATCACGGCATCCGCCGAGGAGCGCGCGCGCATCGACGCCGAGGTCGACGGGGTCGTGGCATCCGTCCCGGGACTCGCCGACGGGGGAGCGGTCGACCTGCCGTACGTGACCCATGCGTTCCGCGCGCGGCGTCTCTGACGCGGTGAGGGCGGCGCGGGCCGGGTAACCTGGACTCCCGTGGCTCTTACCATCGGAATCGTCGGCCTTCCCAATGTGGGAAAGTCCACTCTCTTCAACGCCCTGACCAAGAACTCGGTGCTCGCGGCGAACTACCCGTTCGCCACCATCGAGCCCAACGTCGGGGTCGTGAACCTTCCCGATGTGCGGCTGCAGCAGCTCGCCGACGTGTTCGGCAGCGAGCGTCTCGTGCCCGCCGCGGTGTCGTTCGTCGACATCGCCGGCATCGTTCGTGGCGCCAGCGAGGGGGAGGGGCTGGGCAACCAGTTCCTCGCGAACATTCGTGAAGCGGATGCCATCGCCCAGGTCGTCCGCGGATTCGCCGACGACGACGTGGTCCACGTCGACGGGCAGGTGAACCCCGCGAGCGACATGGAGACGATCAACGCCGAGCTGCAGCTCGCCGACCTCCAGACGCTCGAGAAGGCCATCACGCGCTACGAGAAAGAGGTCAAGGGCAAGAAGCTCGACCCCTCGGTGCTCGATGCCGCCAGGGCCGCGGAGGACGCGCTCCAGCGGGGCGTGCTGCTCTCGGCATCCGGTCTCGACCTGTCGCCGATTCGCGAACTGGGTCTGTTGACCGCGAAGCCCTTCATCTTCGTCTTCAACGTCGACGAGGCCGTTCTCACCGACCAGTCCCGCAAGGATGAGCTGTCCGCGCTGGTCGCGCCGGCGAAGGCCGTGTTCTTGGATGCCAAGATCGAGTCGGAACTGATCGACCTCGACCCCGAGGATGCCGCGGAGCTGCTGGCGTCCACCGGCCAGGACGAGTCGGGTCTCGACCAGCTCGCACGAATCGGCTTCGACACGCTGGGCCTGCAGACCTACCTCACCGCCGGGCCCAAGGAAGCGCGCGCGTGGACGATCCCTCAGGGTGCGAAGGCTCCGCAGGCGGCCGGCGTCATCCACACCGACTTCGAGAAGGGCTTCATCAAGGCCGAGGTCATCTCGTTCGCCGACCTCATCGAGCTCGGCTCGGTCGCCGAGGCCCGTGCGAAGGGCAAAGCCCGCCTCGAGGGCAAGGACTACGTCATGCAGGACGGCGACGTGGTGGAGTTCCGCTTCAACAACTGAGCGGAGTCCCACTCCGAAACTCAGCTGGCGTGTTCACGCAGACGGGCGTGGGGCGCACGGCTTAACGCCTGGCGTCAATAACGCATTGCGTTATATGCTGGTCGCGTGATCAGATCGTTCGGGAGCAAGGACGCCGAGCGACTGTGGCGTCGTGAGCGGGTGCCGTCGATCGATCCTCGGATTCATTCGGTGGCACTGCGCAAGCTTCGTCAGGTGGGGTCTGCGGAGTCGCTTAATGATCTCCATGTTCCCCCAGGCAACCGGCTCGAAGCGCTCAAGGGTGCTCGGGTCGGTCAGTACCGCATCAGGATCAACGACCAGTGGCGGATCTGCTTCGTGTGGACCGATGCTGGGCCAGAGGAGGTGCAGATCGTTGACTATCACTGACAAGATTCCCCCGATTCACCCGGGCGAGGTGCTCATGGAGGACTTCATCAACGGGTTCGACATCACGCAGAACCGCCTTGCGGTGGCCATCGGTGTGCCACCAAGGCGGATCAACGAGATCGTTCACGGCAAGCGTGGAATCAGCGCGGACACGGCACTGCGCCTGGCGAAGTACTTCGGCACGTCGGCGGAGTTCTGGATCAATCTGCAGAGTCACTACGAGCTCGACCGCGCCGAGGACCTCGCGGGGGAGCAGATCGCGTCGATCACTCCGCTCAGGGTGGCTTGACCGTGATTCGATGGAGTCCCGCTTCAACAACTGAGCAGGCTCCTGACGTAGGCTCCCGGCCATGAGCGGAACCCCTCCGGCGCGACGTTCCATCCGGCTGTTCCCCGACTACGGCCGGGATTGGCCGCTCTGGGAGGACTCGAGATCGACGTGGGACGTCGGGTACACGACGACGCCCGACGACTATGGGCTGTCCGATGCGCTCCGTCGCGACATCGCCGCGTGGAACGCCCTGTGGGAGGCCAACTTCGACCCGTTCGACGGGTGGAAGGACGCGGCATCCTGCGAGGCGTGGCGCGCGGCGGGGGAGGGCATCGCGGCACGGCTCGCTGACGAGGTGTCGGCGTTCGCCGACGTCTGGTACGAGCCGTGGCCGCTCGGAGCTGAGCTGGGTGCGGCCGAAGGCTGAGGTCTGATCGTCGCCGATGTCAGTAGTGGTATCGCGCCTGCAGCACGGTGACGTGCGTGTCGTCGGCGATGTAGACGAGCCGATTCGCCTCGTCGATGCGGCGCGACCACACGCCGGCCAATGCGTGTTTCAGCGGCTCCGGCTTACCGATGCCCTCGAACGGGTCTTCGTGGAGGGTATCGGCGAGCAACTGGTTGATGCGCCGGAGCGTCTTGCGGTCTGGTTCTGCGCGGCATCGGCTCCCGCGCTTCACGGCACCGGCCCACGGCACCGGCCCACAGTTCAGTGGCCGCTCCCGCGACGACCTTCGCTAGAGTCGGCGCGTGAAAACCACCCCCACGGCCGCACCGGGGTCGACTCCGGAGCGCCGGGCGCGGGTGCGGGCCATCCTCGCGGGCTCCGTGCCGAACCTCGTCCAGTGGTTCAACCTCTACGTCTACGCGATCTTCGCCCCGTATTTCCGTACCGAGTTCTTCGATCCCGACTCACCGGACTCGCTGCTCTATGTGTACGCCCTGTTCGCCGTGACCTTCGTCGTGCGGCCGGTCGGCTCGTGGCTGTTCGGCCGGCTCGCCGACACCCGGGGAAGGCAGCGGGCACTCGTCGCCGCGGTCACCCTGATGTCCGCGGGTTCCGTCGCTCTCGCGGTCGCGCCGACCGAACGGGCGATCGGGGCGTGGGCGGCCGTGATCCTCGTGGTCGTGAGTGTCGTTCAGGGCGTCGCCACCGGGGGCGAGTACGCGGCGGCCACGGTGTTGTTGTCGGAGTCGGGCACGCGGGGGCACCGCGGATTCTTCGCCTCGTTCCAGGCCACCACGATCGTCGGCGGTCTCGTGCTCGCGCAGGGAACGCTCCTGGTGCTCCTGCTGATCAGCGATCGCGCGGCGGTGTCGGAGTGGGGGTGGCGGGTCGCGTTCGTCGCGGGCGGCGCGGCCGGTCTGGCATCGCTGCTGTGGGCGCGCAGGTTCCGGCGCTCCGCGGCCGCGGGCGCACCCGCGAACTCGAAGCCGGCCTCGACGATGACCGAGTTGCTGCGCGACCACTGGCGGCCGCTCATCTGGGTGATTCTGCTGACGGCGGGAGGCAGCGCGGCGTTCTACACCGCGACGGTCACGGTGCCCTCCGTCCTCCGCGAGGCGTCCTTCGCCGCGGGCGGGCACGCGGCCGAGTCCACGACGACCGGGGTCGTGCTCGCGGCCTTCGTCGTCCTGATGCTGATGCAGCCGCTCGGCGGCGCGGTGAGCGATCGGATCGGCCGCAAGCCTCTGCTCATCGCCTTCGGCGCAGCGGGTGTCCTGGGCGCGGGGTTCCTCGTGACCGCGGCCGCCCGGGTGACGTCGCCGGCGGTGGTCTTCGGCATCCTGGTCCTCGCGTTCGCGGTTCTGACCTGTTACCTCTCGGTCAACGGCATCGCCAAGGCGGAGGTCTTCCCCGCCCACATCCGTGCCCTCGGTGTGGGCCTCGGGTACGCCGTGGCCAACTCGCTGTTCGGCGGCACCGCTCCGCTCGTCTACCACGCCACGGCGGGCGGTTTCGGCTTCGTCGCGTATCTGTCGGTGCTGCTGGGGGTGACGCTGGTCGCCGCCCTCGCGATGCGCGGGGGCGCGGCGACCGCTCTGGACGCGCCCGATGTCTCAGCGGAGCGCTGACGAGCAACCATCGGCCCGTGCGTCAGCCTTCGGGCCACAGCCGAACCGCGAACAGCCATTCCGCGATCTGCTCCGCGGACGGGTCGTATTCGCCGATCTCCCGCCCCTCGTCCCAGGCACCCGCGATCTGTGCCGCCGCCTCGCCGTCAGGGAGGAGGTCGATCTCCTTGACGAGAGCGGCGAGTCGCGGAACGATCGCGGTGTCGATGCGAGGAGGGGTGAGCGACGGTCGGAGGTCCACGTACCCCAGTATGTGTCGCGCGCACGTCCGAGCCCCCCCCGGTCACTCGACCGGAGGCTCGACTGCGGTCCTCAGCCGCCGATGGGCGTCGGGTTCGTCGTTCGGAGCGAATCGAAACGGTGGAGGGGGGAACGAGCGCCGGCAGGCAGGGGAGAATCGCCTCGTGACAACCGTGCAACTGCGTCCGCTCGAGCCGGCAGAAGAGCCCGCCTTCATCGCCCGCCTCCAGAAGGCGTTTACCGAGGGTGCCGAGACGGCTCCCGGTCACGACGGCTCGGAGCCCGTCATCTCGGTCGGGGAGATACGGGAGTCCATCGACGCGCCCGGAGCCGAATCCTGGAACGTGCTGATCGACGGGCGCAGCATCGGCGGAGCCGTCGTCTCCGTGAAGGACGCTGGACGCCGCCGCGGTCTCGACCTGTTGTTCATCGACACCGCGACGCAAGGCACCGGAATGGGATCGGCGACGTGGCGCGCGCTCGAGGAGCACTACCCCGATGCCGAGGTGTGGGATACGATGACCCCGTACTTCGACACGCGCAACATCCACTTCTATGTCAACCGGTGCGGGTTCCACATCGTCGAGTTCTTCCACCCCGGCCACCCTGACCCGAACAGCCCCCACCCGACGACGGCCGACGACGACGAGCGCGGGCCCGACCTCATGTTCCGGTTCGAGAAGCGGCGGAGCTGATCAGCCCAGCTCGCCCGGGTGCGTCAGGCGCCACCAGAGCGTCGGTTCCTCGAGCTCGCCCGAGATCTTCACGTCGGCGGTCGCGCTGTTCGGCCCGGCGGTCCAGGTGATCGTGCCGACCGACTCGCCGTCGGCGTAGCGCTCGGGGGTCTGGACGTCGAGCTCGGCGGTGACCGGGGTGTCGGACCACGTCATCAGCGCGGCGGTCCGACCGAGGACGACGTCGGCGCGCGAGCCCCACGCGGTGGTGATCTCGCCGACCTCGTCGCCGACGGTCCCGACCGGCACATCGTGGAACCCGGCGCGGATGTCCTGGAGCAGGGTCGTCACGTCCTGATCGGTGCTGTCGTGCGTCGCGCCGCCGAGACGGACGCCCGTGATCTGCAGGGGCGGGCCGATCCCGACGTCGAGGAGCGAACTGAACAGCAGATTGAACGTGCCTTCGCCGAGGTTTCCGGTCTTGAGTCCGCGGATCCCCTCGGTGCCGAGGAGGTCGTTCGTGTTCGTCACGAACCCGGGCCCGCCCGGAAGCGAGATGGAGGGCATCGCGACGATCGCCGCGATCGCCGGATTCGCCTCCGCGAGCCGGCCCAGGGCGATGAGGTCGCGCGGCGTGCTCGTGTTGCGCTCGTCGATGCCCGTGGCATCCACGATCCGTGTCGACTCCAGCCCGTTCGCCGCGAGCCATGCGCGAGCGGCGAACGGGCTGGAGTCGACACGGAT
>NZ_CAKKMM010000026.1:0-23612 GCF_918698205.1 Microbacterium sp. Bi128
GGGTCGAGGTGATGTCGGCGACGGTCGCGTCGTAGGCCCGGAGGAGTTCATCGGCGTCGACGAAGAGGCTGAAGCCGTGTGCGCCGGCGCCCATCGCGCTGCGGCGTCCGACGATGCTCTCGTCGGCGTACACGGGCCAGTCCGTCGAGCTGCCGATGGGGACGATCGTGCCGCGCTCGTACCCGGTGGCGGCGAGGGCCAGCTCGGGCTCGGGGAGCCGCAGCTTGTTGACGCCGACCACGGCCCGCAGCTTCGGCCACGAGATGACGCGGTCGCCGGGCACGAGGGCGAACAGGAAGGTGTCGTCGGAGCGCTTCACGACGAGCGTCTTGACGATGTCGTCGGGGCGGATGCCGAGCAGGGCCGCCGCGTCGTCGAGCGAGGCCGCGGCGGGGCGCTCCCGCACATCGACAGAGAGGCCGCGCTCGCGCGCGGCCTCTCGGACTCTGATGGTGGGATCGCTCACGCGTCGGGAGCGCGGAGCGGGTCGTCGGCCACCCACAGCTCGTCGTCGGCGCGCAGAGTCTGCCAGGCGGCGTACGCGACGCCCACGGCAGCGGCGACGCCGAGGAGGATGGCGATGACGCCACCGGCACCGATACCGTCGTTCTGCTTCGGGAGCTTGGCGGCGAGCTTCTTGCTGGCCTTCTTGCCGTACTTCTCGGCGCGCTTGGCGTACTTGTGCGTGTCGAGTTCGAACCCGCGACCCTTGGCCAGGCGGTCGCGGGTGTCGCCCGCGGCATCCCAGACCGACATCGCTCCGCCGACGACGGCACCCGCTGCGGGGATCACCTTGCCGCTGAGGAAGCGGTTGGCGGAGGTCACGCTCTTGTCGACGTACGGCGCAGCGTACTTCTCGTATCCGTCCTGGACGGTGGGAACGAGGTCTTCACGGCTGAAGCGACCGAGCTGGCGACCGGCTTCGCGGGCCACCTTTCCGCTCTCGCCCAGCAGAACCTGCTGGGACTCCCACACCTTTGCGGCGTGCTTCTGGAGCTTGCGCAGTTCCTTCTTGCTCTTGCGGCTGAGGCCCACGGCTTCATCCTCCCTGTCGATGGGATGTACGCCCCTCATCTTGCCAGAACGGGGCTCTCCGTCCGCCGACCCTTGCAGATAACTCTGAGAGAATGTACCCATGGCTTCCCACACCGCCGTCGCGACCCTGCACACCAACCACGGCGACATCGTCGTCAACCTGTTCGGCGACCACGCTCCCCGGACCGTCCGCAACTTCGTCGGTCTCGCCGACGGGTCCCAGGAATGGACCAACCCCGCCACCGGCGCCAAGGGTGAGGGTCCGCTCTACTCGAACGTCGTGTTCCACCGCATCATCCCCGGCTTCATGATCCAGGGCGGCGACCCGCTCGGTCAGGGCGTCGGCGGTCCCGGCTACACGTTCAACGACGAGATCCACCCCGAGCTCGACTTCTCGGCGCCCTACAAGCTCGCGATGGCGAACGCGGGTCTGCGTCGCAACGCGATCACCGGTCAGCCCGAGGGCACGAACGGCTCGCAGTTCTTCATCACCACCGACCCGACTCCCTGGCTGCAGGGCAAGCACACGATCTTCGGCGAGGTCGCCGATGACGCCTCCAAGAAGGTCGTCGACGCTCTCAGCAAGGTTCCCACGGCCGCCGGCGACCGTCCCATCGAGCCTGTCGTGCTCGAGTCGGTCGACGTCGTCGCCGTCTGACCCTCGGGCGGCGGCGGGTGTCTACGACCGAGGAGTTCCGTCGCAACAGCGACAACTTCTGTTACCGGCATCCCGACCGGCAGAGCTTCGTCCTCTGCCAGCGGTGTCTGCGCACGGTTTGCCCTGACTGTCGGACACCCGCTGCCGTCGGCGTCATCTGCCCGGAGTGCCTGGCTCAGCAGCGGGCCTCCGAGACTCCGGCCCAGAAGAAGGCGCAGCGCCGGTGGTCGCGATCGCGTCCGGTTGCGGTCGTGGCCTCCGGTCGCCCCACGGCCACCCTGGCCATCATCGCGATCACGGGCCTGGCCTACGTCATCGGGCTGATCCCCGGCGTCGGCGGACTCCTCACCAACGCCATGGAGTTCTACCCGCCCTACCTGGTCCCGCAGTTCGGGCCGATCGAGCCGTGGCGGCTCTTCACCGCCGCCCTCGTCCACTCCGGCTTCTTCCACCTCGGCCTGAACATGCTGGCGCTGTGGTTCCTCGGGCGGAACCTCGAACCCCTGCTCGGACGTTGGCGGTTCGTCGTGCTCTACGTTCTGGGAGCGCTGGGCGGGTCGGTCGCCGTGGCGTTGCTCGCACCGACGACGGCCGTGGTCGGTGCCTCGGGCGCGATCTTCGCACTCTTCGGTGCCCTGCTGGTGATCGGTCGCCACATCGGAGCCGACATCCGGGTCATCGCGATCCTCATCGGGATCAACTTCGCCTGGCCGTTCGTCGTCGCCTTCGTCACGTCGCTCGCTACCGGCAACTTCATCGCCGCGCTCAACAACGTGGGCGTCTCGTGGCAGGCGCACCTCGGCGGACTGGTCGTGGGCGCGCTGGTTGGGCTGATCTACGCCCGCACGCGACTCGCTCGCCAGCGGTCGGTGCAGATCGGTTTGCTCGTCGTGCT
The DNA here is from genome assembly GCF_918698205.1 of Microbacterium sp. Bi128. NCBI lineage: Bacteria > Bacillati > Actinomycetota > Actinomycetes > Micrococcales > Microbacteriaceae > Microbacterium > Microbacterium sp. Bi128. The sequence continues at coordinate 2,589 of NZ_CAKKMM010000026.1, forward strand.
CACCGTCGCCCTGTTCGCGCTTCTGGCGATCCCGGCCCTGGTCTACTACTGAGAGTTATCCACAGGTTCATCCACAGGTGGGGATGAATTACACGAGTGTAAGTCGGGTGATCTCAGCGCCAGCGCGTGGTCATCAGGAAGCCGACGAAGGCGATCCCGAAACCGATGACGAGGTTCCACGCCCCGATGCCGGGGATGGGGAACTGCGAGTTGCTCAGGTAGAAGACGAGGACCCATACCAAGCCGATGAGCATGAGGCCGATCATGATCGGCAGGAACCACACCGGGTTGGGCGTGGATCCGCTCTCGTTGCGCTCAGCGATCGGGTCTTCGCCGTTGCCAGTTCGTGCCATGCGGGTCAGTCTAACGGGCCGGTCGTGCTCCACCCGCGGAACTAGACTCGGCTCGTGTCCACCGCTGACCAGCCCCTCACGCGACGCGGCTCTCGCCGGCGTCCGCCGCGTCGGCGTCGTGTCACGGTGCTGGGGGTGCTCGGCGACCTGTTGCTCACCGCCGGGGTGCTCGTGCTGTTGTTCGTCGCGTGGCAACTGTGGATCGGCGACGCCATCATCGGTGCGAAGTTCAAGAGCGAGGCCGACTCCCTGACGCAGGAATGGGCGTCCGCACCGGCGACGCCCGCTCCCACTCCGGATGCCGATCCGGATGCCGACGCCCTCGGCCCCGGAGAGCCCCCTGCCCTTGCGCAGCCCGGGAACGGCGAGGTCTTCGGCGTTCTGCGCATTCCGCGGCTCGGACCCGATTACCAGTTCAAGCTCGCCGGCGGGGTCAGCGCGGCGGTCACCCTCGATCCCATCGGAATCGGCCACTACCCCGACACGGCCATGCCCGGTCAGACGGGGAACTTCGCGATCGCGGGCCACCGCGGCAGTCACGGGGCTCCGTTCGCCGACCTCCCTTCCCTTCGCGTCGGCGACTCCGTCGTCGTGGAGACACCCGACGGCTGGTACACCTACGGCTTCCGCAACCTCGAGTACGTGCGTCCCGACGGGGTGCAGGTCCTTCTGCCGGTTCCGCAGGCGCCGGAAGTCCTTGCCACTGACAAGGTGATCACGATGACCACGTGCAGCCCGCGATACGGCTTCTCGGAGCGCGCCATCGCATATGGCGTCTTCGACTCGTTCACTCCTCGCGCGGATGGACCTCCCGCGTCGCTCACCGAGGGAGCAGCCTGATGTACGGAGCCCTCTGGCGCATTCTCCCCGGACCCTGGTGGGTGCGCCTGCTGATCGTGCTCGTGCTGGCCGCGGCGGTGCTCTACGGGCTCTTCTTCTACGTCTTCCCGTGGGTGAGTGACATCGTCTATCCACAGGAGGTCACGGTCGAGTGAGCTTCCGGGTGGTCGTCGTCGACAACCGCGACAGCTTCGTCCACATCCTCGCCGGGTATCTCACCGACCTGGGGGCCGAGGTCGCCCTGCGACCGGCCGTCGGACTCGATCCCGCGGCCGCGGTGCGGAGCGCGGACGCGGTCCTGGTCTCACCCGGCCCCGGCCACCCCCGGGATGCCGGCGCTTCGGTCGACGTGATCCTCGAGGCGCACGCGCGTGGCATCCCTCTCCTGGGCGTGTGTCTCGGGCACCAGGCCCTCGCGGTCGCGTTCGGTGCACGCGTGTCGCGCGCACCCGAACTGCTGCACGGGATCACCAGCCGGATCCACCACGAAGGGCACGGGGTGTTCGCGGGTCTGGCCGACGGGTTCGAGGCCACGCGCTATCACTCGCTCGCCGTCGACCCCGACACCGTTCCGGACGATCTGGCCGTGACCGCCCGCAGTGAATCCGGTGTCATCATGGGCCTCGCGCATCGCAAGGCGCCGTTGACGGGTGTGCAGTTCCACCCCGAGAGCGTGCTCACCGACGGTGGTCACACGCTGCTGGGGACGTGGCTCGAGGATGCCGGGCTGCGCGGGGCGTCGGAGACGGGGCGCCGCCTCCACCCCCGCCGGAATCAGGAGCCGGTGCAGTAGGTCAGCGTGATCTCGCTGTGCACGGGCACCTCGCCCGGTGCCAGCGACTGCGTGGTGACGAGCGACGGCGTCGTGGCGCGGCATCCCGGGTCTTCCTGGGTGCGCACGGTCAGCTGCTTCTCGGTCGACTCGAGCTCGCGCTTGGCGACGTCGACGGGATAGTCCTTGTAATTGACGATCACCACGGTGCCGCTGGCGACCACGAGGTTCACCGTCGTGCCCTTGGCCACCTCGGTCCCGGATGCCACGCTCGCCGACATCACGACGCCCGAGGCCAGCGCCGGATCCGGTTTGCGCTGCACGAGACCGAGCGAGAGTCCCGCCGATTCCAGGGCGGCACGCGCCTCGGACTCGGTGATGCCCTCGAGGGTGGGCACGGTGGCGGTGTCGGCCCCCGAGGACACATACACCGTCACCTGCTGGCCTGCCGCCACCGACGTATCGGCACTCGGCGTCGTCCGGATGACGTTGCCGGCGGCGATCGAGCCGTTGGACTCATCGACCCGTTTGGCGAACAGGTCCTCCTTCTCGAGCGTCTCCACGGCGCGGTCGTACGACATGTCGACGACGTCGGGGATCGTGCGTCCGGCAGAGGGCACATCGTTGGACGGCTGGATCTGCACCACCCACAGCAGCACCGACACCAGCAGCACGGCCAGGACCGCCACACCCGCCCAGATCCAGGCAACCGGCGGCCCGGGCTGGGTGCGCCGCATCGTCGTGTCGGTGCTGAGCTGGCGCAACGATCGCGCCGTCTCGGCCGCCTGGCGCGGGTTGGGTCCGTACAGCTCGTTCGACAGCGCCGACATCTGGCGCTTGGTCGGCTCCTTGCCCTCGACCGTGGCATCCAGGTCTTCGCGGAACCCGGCCGCGTCCTGGGGACGCTGGAACGGATCCTTCGCGAGGGCGCGGAGCACGACGGCGTCGAGCGCACGCGGCACCGACTCGTTGAGGTCGCTCGGCGGGACCGGCGCCTCACTGACGTGCTGGTAGGCCACGGCGACGGGGGTGTCGCCACGGAACGGCGGCCGGCCGGTGAGGAGCTCGTACAGCACGACTCCGGTGGAGTACAGATCGGCTCGTGCGTCGACCGACTCGCCCTTCGCCTGCTCGGGGGAGAAGTACGCGGCGGTCCCGACGATCGCCGTCGTCTCGGCAACGGTGGAGGAGGAGTCCGACACCGCGCGCGCGATGCCGAAGTCCATCACCTTGATGCGTCCCGAATCGGTGATCATGACGTTGCCCGGTTTGATGTCGCGGTGCACGACGCCGGCCCGATGCGAGTACTCCAGGGCCTCCAGGATGCCGTCGACGTAGCGCAGGGACTCGTCGATGGTCACGGGCCCGGCGGCGATGACGTCCTTCAGCAGCTTGCCGTGGACCAGCTCCATCACGATGTACGGCACCGGGTGCTCGTGCCCGTCGGCACCGACCTCGACGTCTTCTCCTGCATCGAAGACCCGCACGATCGTGGGGTGGGCCATGCGGGAGGCGGCCTGGGCCTCGAGACGGAACCGCGTCCGGAACGCGGCGTCGCCGGCGAGGTCGGCCTTCAGGATCTTGATCGCCACCGTGCGCCCGAGCGTCTGATCGTAGCCACGGTAGACGCTGGCCATACCGCCGCGACCGATGAGGTCGTCGACGCGGTAGCGCCCGGAAAGGACGCGCGTCTCAGTGGTCACGGTGGGAACTCCTGGAGGGGTGGGGGGATGAGAGGTGGCCGGTCAGCGCGTGGCGCTCGGGCTGGGCGACGGGGTGTTGCCGCCGGTGATCGACGCGGAGGCCTCGCCCGAGGGTCCCGCCGTGCGGTCGGTGCCCGAGCAGCTCACCGTGTAGGTCACCCGAAGGCTCTGCCCGACCGAGTTGCTCACCTGCAGCTCGGCATTGCGCGCATCCGGAGCGAACGACGCCGAAGACTGACCGTTCTCGGAGAACGTGCCATTGGTCGCGGTGAGGTTGTAGGACGCCACGTTTCCGGTACCCGCGGGACACGTGTACTGCTGCCATGAGACCTGGACGGTGCTGCCGGCGGTGACGGATGCGCCGGGCAGCGTCGGGGTGCCGGGGGTGGGAAGCGGAGTCTCCTCGCCGAACACGCGCAGCGTGATGATCGTCCCGGCGGGGACGCGACCGGTGGGGTTCACCGTGTCGACGAGACCCACCTGATCGGGTCTGGTCGCGGCGTTGCCGGTCTCGCACTGCGCGCCGAGGTCGTTCGCGCTGAGGATCTCGCTGGCGGCTTCGCAGGACTTGCCCATCAGACCGAGGGAGTTGACATCGACGAGTTGCGAGGTTTGCGAGGGCGACGACGAGGGCGTCGCGCTCCGCGACGGCGTGGCCGAACTCGGTGTCGGGCTGGAGGGGGCCGTGTTCGGGTCGCTCTGGTTGCTCAGAACCGCGAAGAGCGTACCGCCGAGCACGAGCGCCAGAAGGGCGATGAGGGCGACGAGCGGCCACGTCCAGGGACTGCGCTTCTTCTTCTGCGGGCGCGGGTCGTCCTCGGTGTGCTCCTCGGTGAGGAGCGACGAGGACGGTGCCGGCAGCAGACGGGTCGCAGCAGAGGTCTGCCCCGCCGTCAGGAGCTGCGTGGCCTCGTCGGCGACGGCGACGCCCGCGGCGATGGCGGGTACCGCAGCGGCGGCGGCCGTGAGGTCGCCGCGGCGCAAAGCCGTGGCGGCGCGCGAGACGGCCGCGGCCGAGGCCGGACGCTCGTCGGGCTTCTTCGCGATCATCGCCATGACGAGGTTCTGCACCGGGACGGCGACCGTCGGCGGCAGCGGCGCGGGCTGCTCGTTGATCTGCGCCATGGCGATGGCCACTTGCGACTCGCCCGTGAAGGGGCGCTTCCCGGCGAGGGATTCGTACGCCACGATGCCGAGCGAGTAGATGTCGGTCGCGGGCGACGCGGGGTGCCCCGACGCCTGCTCGGGCGAGAGGTACTGCACGGTGCCCATGACCTGACCGGTGGCCGTCAGTGGAACCTGGTCGGCGATGCGCGCGATACCGAAGTCGGTGATCTTCACGCGGCCGTCGGGCGTGATGAGCAGGTTGCCGGGCTTGATGTCGCGGTGCACGAGGCCCGCGGCGTGTGCGGCCTGGAGGGCCGCGGCCGTCTGCGCCACGATGTCGAGGGTCTTGTCGGTCGACAACGAACCCTCGCGCTCGAGGATGGTCGACAGTGCCTCACCGGGCACCAGCTCCATCACGAGGAAGGCGCTGCCGTCCTCTTCGCCGTAGTCGAACACGCTCGCGATGCCCTCATGGTTGACGAGCGCGGCGTGACGGGCCTCGGCGCGGAAGCGCTCGAGGAACCCGGGGTCGCCCATGTACTCGTCTTTGAGGATCTTGATCGCGACGGTACGTCCGATGACATGGTCGGTCGCTTCCCAGACCTCACCCATGCCGCCGATCGCGATCCGCGACTCCAGCTCGTACCGTCCTCCGAAGGTCACTCCCTGCGTCGGTCTCATTTGCCCAGCACCGCCTCCATGACCTTCTTCGCTATCGGGGCGGCGATCTCGTTGCCGCTCCCGCTCTGCCCCTGGCCTCCGCCGTTCTCGACCACTACGGCGACAGCGACCTTCGGGTCGTCCGCCGGGGCGAAACCGGTGAACCAGAGAGTGTAGGGACGAGAATCGTTCTCTGCGGTGCCGGTCTTACCCGCCACCTGGACCCCGTCTATTCTTGCATTCGACGCCGCGCCGTCCTGGACGTTCGCCGTCATCATCGTGACCATCTGCGCCGCGAGGTTCGAGTCCAAGGCGCGGCCGAACTCGCTGCTCGTGCCCTCGTCGTCGACGGACAGGGTGGAGCCGATGATCCGGTCCACCATCCGCGGGTTCATCACGACGCCCTGGTTCGCGATCCCGGCCGACACCATCGCCATCTGCAGCGGTGTGGCGCGGACCTGGCCCTGTCCGAAGCCGCTGAGCGCGGTCTGGGGGGCGTCGAGGTTCGCGGGGTAGGACGACGGAGTCGAGGTCAACGGCATCGAGAACGACGCGTTGAAGCCGTACTTCTGGGCCTCGGCGCGGATCGCGTCGTCGCCGAGTTCGACCGCCAACTCCGCGAAGGGGATGTTGCAGCTCAGTCGCAGTGCCGTGGCGATCGTGACGGTGTCGCCGCCGCCGCACGTGCCGCCCCCCGCGTTGCTGACCACGCTCGAGGACTGCGGCAGGGTGTACGACGCGAGGTTGGGGAACGCCGAGTCCGGGGTGTACCGACCGGATGCCAGAGCGGCCGAGGCCACGACCAGCTTGAACGTCGACCCCGGGGGGTTCAGGTCGCCCTCGATCGCGCGATTCACCAGCGGCTGCGACGGATCGGCAGCGAGCTGGTCGTACGCCGCGTTGACGGCATCCGGGTCGTGGGAGGCCAGGGTATTCGTGTCGAAACTGGGCTTGGACACCATCGCGAGGATGCGCCCCGTCGACGGTTCGATCGCCACGACCGAGCCCTGCTGGTCGCCGAGGGCGTCCCACGCGGCGCGCTGTACGCCGGCGTCCAGCGACAGCTCGACGTTCGATCCGCGCGGAACCTGGCCCGTGGCCGCCTGCTCCAGGCGCGAGAAGAACTGACTGCTGTTGGCTCCGCTGAGCACGGAGTTCTTGTCGAGCTCGATCCGCGTGCGCGCGTCGAGCACGGGGTTCATGTAGCCGGTCACGGGCGCCCACATCTCGGCATCCGTGTACTGGCGCTGCCAGCTGTAGACGTCGTCGGACGGGACGGACGAGGCGATCACAGTTCCGCTGGCGATGATCGATCCGCGCTGGACCTGGTACGAGTCGTACAGCGCACGGCGGTTGCCGGCGGTGTTGGCGAGGTTCTCGGCCTGGCCGACCTGGATGACGCTGGTGGAGACGAACAGCGCGAGGAACATCGCCAGCATGACGACGCTGAGGCGTCGGAGTTCTTTGGTCACGGTGCCTCCTCCGGAGTGACGGTGCGGGTCGGCGTGGGCATCAGCCGATCACCACCCGGGGACGGCTGCGCACGGCATCCGAGATGCGCAGGAGGAAAGCGACGATGATCCAGTTCGCGACCAGGGACGAACCGCCGGCGGCCAGGAAGGGCGTGGTGAGACCCGTCAGCGGGATCACGCGGGTCACACCGCCGACCATGATGAACACCTGCAGCGCGATCGTGAACGAGAAGCCCGTCGCGAGGAGCTTGCCGAAGTCGTCCTGGCCGGCGAGGCCGATGCGGATGCCGCGGCTGGCGAACACCATGTAGAGCGAGAGGATCGCGAACACCCCCACGAGGCCGAGCTCTTCGCCGAGGCTGGGCAGGATGTAGTCGCTCTGCGACAGCGGGGTGATGTACGGACGGCCCTGACCGAGCCCCGTGCCGAACAGGCCGCCGTGCGCGAGGCCGAAGATGCCCTGCGTGAGCTGGTAGCTGCCGCCGTCGCGGTCGATGACCTCGGGGTTGAAGGCATCCAGCCAGTTGGCGAACCGGCCGTAGACGTAGGGCAGAACACGGGATGCCAGGAACGCCCCGGTCGCGGCGAGCACGACGCCGATCAGCACCCAGCTGGTCTTACCGGTGGCGACGTAGAGCATCGCGACGAACATGCCGAAGATGAGTAGACCCGTGCCGAGGTCGCGCTGCAGCACGATGATGCCGAGCGAGACGGCCCAGATGATCAGGAGCGGTCCGAGCTCGCGGGCGCGGGGCCACGTCATGAACAGGAACCGGGTTCCCGTGGAGGTGAGGCTCTCGCGCGTGCGCACGAGGTAGCCGGCGAAGAAGATCGCCAGAGCGATCTTGGCGAGCTCACCGGGCTGGAACGATACGAAACCGAGAGACACCCACACGTCGGCGTTCTGCTCGGTGCCCAGGCCCGGGACGAACGGCAGCAGGAGCAGCAGGATGCCGACGAGGCCCGAGAGGTAGGTGTAGCGGAAGAGCACGCGGTAGTTGCGCACGAAGATCACCACGAGCAGGGCCGCGATCAGGGCGATCGCCGCCCAGGCGATCTGCCGGATGGAGGTGGCATCCCATCCCTCCAGGCCCACCGCGAGGTCGATCCGGTAGATCATCGCGATCCCGAGGCCGGTGAGGATAGTGGCGATGGGGAGGACGAAGGGGTCGGCGTCGCGGGCGCGCAGGCGCAGCACCACGTGGACGACGAGGGCCAGGACCGCGGGGATGGCCGAGAGGATCAGGTAGCCGGACTCGACGGCACCGTCCACGCCGAGCTGCACCAGGACGATCGCCGAACCGTAGACGGCGATCGCGAACAGCAGGAGTCCCAGTTCGCGGTTGCGCTGCGTCGCGGGAACGCGGATCTTCTTCAGCGCGCGCATGACGGCGGTGTCAGTGGACACCGCGTCGGGCCGCGTCAGTTTCTGGTCTGTCATCCGGTGGCCTCCGGTGCGGGTCGCAGACGATCCACGATGAGCTCGGCGTCCGAGAGGGAACGGGCCGAGATGGTGCTCTCGACCGCCTGCCGATCGAACTCCGGGAGATCGGCGAGCACGATGTTGGTGTCTTCGTAGACCGACGAGAGCGAGAGCGGTCCGATGGACTGCTGCACACCGCGGTAGATGACGACCGAGTTGTCGTCGGCGCCGACGTAGTAGCGCGTCTGGGTCCACGTGTAGCCGGCGAACAGGCCCGCACCGATGGCGACGAGCACGAGGATGAGAGCCGCGAGCCACCCCAGGCGACGTCGGCGTGCGCGGCGCCGATCCTCTTCGATGAGCTCCTCGAGGAATTCCGCGGCGGGTTCGAAGTGCGTCGGCTCGTTCGCGGCCTGGCGCGCCGTGTGCAGCCACGAGGATCGCGTCGGGCGTGCGGCGGGGACGACGACACCGCTGGGGTTGGACGCCGACCCGACGATCGTCGGAGTTCCGATGAACACGGGGTGCTGACCGCCCACGTCGACGATCACGACGGTCACGTTGTCGGGGGCGCCTCCGTCGAGGGCCTGCTTCAGCAACGCGTCGGCGGTGCGGGCCGGCGGCATCCCGAGGGCGAGAGCGCGCGCGGTGTGCGCGTCGTCGACGACGCCCGAGAGGCCGTCGGAGCACAGCAGCCACCGGTCGCCGTCCTGGGTCGGCATGATGAACGTGTCGACCTCGGGGTCGGGGTCCATGTCGCCCAGGACGCGCATGAGCACCGAACGGCGCGGGTGGTACCGGGCTTCTTCCGGGGTGATGCGTCCCGAGTCCACCAGACGCTGCACGAACGTGTGGTCTGTGGTGATCTGCGTGAGCGTGTCGTCGCGGTACAGGTAGACGCGCGAGTCTCCGATGTGCCCGATCACGGCGTAGTCGTCGACCATGATGACGGCGCTGACCGTCGTTCCCATGCCGGCGAGCTCGGGGCGGCGGGCGACGGTGTCGATGAGATCCGTCGCGGTGTCGGCGAGAGCGTCGCGCAAGGCGTGCTCGGCCGCCGTCGTGCTCGTGAAGGGCTGATCGAGTTCGGTCAGTCGGGCGATCGCCAGGCTCGAGGCGACGTCACCTCCGGCGTGCCCGCCCATACCGTCCGCGACCACGAAGAGGTTGGACCCGGCGTAGCCGGAATCCTGGTTGTTGGAGCGCACCTTGCCCGTGTGGGAGATGGCCGCGCTCGAGCCCTGGAAGACCATGGAGGAGGGTTACTTCCTCAACTCGAAGGTCGTCGCGCCCACCTTGATCGGCGCGCCGACCTTCACCTGCACGGGGGATGCCACGCGGACACCGTCGTGCGACGTGCCGTTGGTGGAGTCGAGATCTTGCAGCATCCACTGCTCGCCCCACAGCACGAGACGCGCGTGGTGGCTGGAGGTGTAGTCGTCGCGGACGACGAGACCGGACTCGCTCGAGCGCCCGATCGTCAGCGGCTCGGTGCCGAGGGGCAGTTCGAGCCCCGCCTTCGGGCCGCTGGTGATCACGATGCGCGAGACCGACGATGTCGTCGCCAGGCCGCCGACGGGTGCGGGTGCGGGAACGGCGGGGCGCTTGACCTGCGTCGTGACCGCGTTCGGCGACGCCGTGGGCGCGGGGGCGGCGGGCGCGGATGCCGCGGGCTCGGGGAGCTTGCGCACTTTCACACCGAACAGGTCGGCGCGCAGCGAATACACGACACCGAAGACGAAGAACCACAGCAGGATGAGAAATCCGCCCTGGAGCAGCAGAAGGGTCAACGGACTCATGACAGGGGTCCCCGCTCCCGAACGTCGAAAAGCTGCGTCGCATCGGACGGCGCCGCTGGCCGTGCGGTCTGTGCCTGCGCGACCACACGGAACACGATATTGGTGCGACCGATCGAGATGGTGGAGTCCGGTGGCAGAGCGGCTTCGGACACCTTGCGGCCGTTGAGGTTCGTGCCGTTGGTGGAACCGAGGTCGCGGACCATCGCGCGCTCGCCGTCCCACAGGATCTCGACGTGCTTGCGGCTCGTGCCGGCGTCGGGGATCGTGATGTCGGCGTCGCTGCCGCGGCCGATGACCGTGCGCGCCTTCGTCAGCGGATGCCGCGTGCCGTTGATGTCGACGACGCCCCGCCACGACACCCGACCCTCGCTGGTCTGCGAGTCCACGCGGAGGGTGCCCGTCGACAGCGAGGAATCGCGCTCGATCGAGATGGTGACCGGCCCCGCGAACGAATAGCCCTGCGTGCGCGCGTGCTTCTTGACCAGCGCGTCGAGTTCGGACACGAGCGTCGAGCCCAGAGCGCTCATCTTCTCGTCGTCAGCGGGCGAGAGACGCACCGAGAACGAATTGGGCGCGAGGATGCGGTCGCGCGTGACGACCACAGCCTTCTTGTCGAGCTCGCTGCGCAGAGCAGAAGCGATCTCCACCGGCTGGATGCCACTGCGGAAGGTCTTCGCGAACGCACCGTTGACGGCGCGTTCGAGACCCTTCTCGAAACTGTCGAGTAGTCCCACGAGACTCCTTCAGGCAGGCAGACCAGTAGGCACATCGTAGTCAGCACGCCTGGACACCACATGGATGCGGGGTGGGACGCGCGTTTCGTCGCGGGCTGGCGGGCGTGATATTCTCGGGAAGTTGAGTGCATCCACGGATGCCGAGACGAGCGCGAGTGGCGGAATAGGTAGACGCGCTGGCTTCAGGTGCCAGTGCCCGCAAGGGCGTGGGGGTTCAAGTCCCCCCTCGCGCACAGGACGACGAAGGCCCCGGGTTCATCCCGGGGCCTTCGTCGTTGTCTGCGCGAGCGGGAGGGCTGTCGCGCCGCACGCCCGGCGAAGGTCGTTTCACCGCAGTCCGCGGCTGTGCTGCCCTGTTCGGATCATCCGCACAGGAGAATGCTCCTTATGGAAACCCCGTCGCGCCGGGCCTTCGGCCCTCACGAGCCGCTCTTCCCATGACCGCCCAGACAGCGGATCCGGTGTCCCTCTCCGACGAGCCCGCGGCCCCCGAGGGCCTGCTGCCGCCGCGCGGAGTGAACGGTGTGGTGGCCACGATGCGCTCGCCCGTGTTCCTCGCCGTGGTGTTCCTCGCCACCGTGGTGCAGGTGTGCAGCGACCCGGTGCTCGCGATCATGGGCGGCACGGGAGAGTGGGCCCACACCCTGTCGCCGCAAGTCGTCATCACGCTCGTCGCGGTCATCTGCCTCGCGCAGGCGATCTGCGTCTCGCAGTTGGCGTCGCGTCCTGAGCTCGCGATGCTCGGTGCCCTCGGGGGCTATCTGCTGGTGGCGGTCGTCTTGGGCGTCCCCACCTGGGCGACCCCCATGCAGCTCGTCATCGCGATCGCGATGTTCGCACTGGGTAGTGCCCGGTCGATCGCCGTGGCCGCCGCGTGGGCGGCGGCCGGCGTCGTCGGGGCGCTCGCAGCCCTCGCCGGATGGGCGGCGAGCGTGGGTGCCCCACCCGGAGCGATCGCGGGCTTCCTTCTCACGGAGGGCACGTCGCTGGCATCCCTCTCTTTCGCCGGCGTGACGCTGGGGATCCTGTGGGCCGTGCTCGAACGGCGGACCGAGCGGGCACGCCAGCACGCCCTCGACCTGCAGATGCAGCAGGGCGAGGCGATCGAGGCGTCGCGCACCGCCGAGCGGGGCAGGATCGCTCAAGAACTCCACGACGTCGCCGGGCAGCACTTGGCCGGGCTGGTCTCGCTGTGCGACGCGTCGGCCGACCTCGCGCCCGCGCATCCGCAGCAGGCGCTGCGGCTCATCGACGAGGTTCGGGCCGAGGGGCGCTACGCCGCGGCGAGCCTGTACGGCGCGCTCGGTGACCTGCGCGCCGTGGAAGCCACCGCGCACACCCCGACCCCCGACCTGCGCAATCTCGACGATCTCGTCATGTTCTGGCGGGAACGTGGCATGGATGTCGTCGCGCAGACCCACGGCGACCCCGAGACTCCTCCCGTCGTCGTCTCGACGACGGCGTACCGCGCCGTCCAGGAAGCCCTGTCGAACGCCGCCAAACATGCCGCCGGCGCCCCTGTGCGCATCCGGGTCGACATCGACCCGGGGCGGCTGAACGCGACCGTCGTCAACGGCGCCCCGCGCCGACCTCGCGCCGACGAAGGTGGTCTCGGACTGGGCTGGGGTTTGGATAACCTGCGCCAGAAGCTCACCCTCGTCGACGGGTCGCTCCACGCTGCCGCGGACGACGAAGGGGGATGGCGCGTGGGGGTGGAGATCCCGCTCCCGCGGACGACGGAGGACGTACGTGACTGACAGTGTGCCCATTCGGGTGCTCATCGCCGATGACAACCGCCCCTTCCGGCGCGGCGTGCGGCTGCGGCTGGAGCACGCGGAGGGGATCGCCGTCGTCGGTGAGGCGGCGAACGGTCGGGATGCCGTGGAGGGCGCGATCACCGAGCAGGCGGACGTCGTGCTGATGGACCTGGAGATGCCGGAGATGAACGGCATCGACGCCATCCGTGCGGTCGTCGACGAGTCCGGCGGAGCGACGCGCGTCATCGCCCTGACCAGCCATGGCGAGGATCACCTCGTCATGCGCGCCCTCAGCAACGGCGCCTCGGGCTATCTCCTGAAGACCCACGACAGCTCCCAGCTCGTCGAAGCGATCCGGGCCGCGCATCGCGGCGATGCGTTGATGTCGTCGCGCGTGACCCGCTCGGTCCTCACCGACATCGCGCAGCGTCGCCTCAGCCAAGAGGACCGGGAGAAGGTGGCATCCCTCAGCCCGTCCGAGAGCCATATCGTGCACCTGCTCAGCGACGGGATCACCTCGAACGAGCAGCTCGCGGCCGAGCTGGTCGTGTCGGTGAACACCGTCCGCAGCCACATCCAATCGTCGATGCGCAAGGTCGGAGCCACCGATCGCACCCAGCTCGCCCTCTGGGGAGTCCGCGTGCGTTCCGAGCTCGTGTCTCATCCGAACGGACGAATCTGAGGGCACTCTTTTGCCGCCCCGACCCTCTCGGCCGGAGCGAGCGATTGGCCGCGTGATCGGCCGAATAGCCCACCTCCGCCGGTGACGTCCGCATCGGCTCCATCCCGCCCGCACTCCTTCCTCGAACACACCATGGCCTCGCGCCGCGTCCTTTCGGCGCAATCGAGGCAGGGGTGGGGGCATGGACGCGATCTATCCGGTGTTCGCCCGCGCGGACAGGGTCTTCTACGACCACCCCCGCCGGCGTGCTGCGCCGGAGACCGAGCGCCCGTTCGTCGCGGACGTCGATCCGTCGTGGGGTCACGTCGACGACGGCATCTGGAGCTACTTCGAGCCGCGCGGCACCACGCTGCCCGAGCAGGGCTGGAAGGTGCACCTCAGCATCGTTCCGGATGCCGCCGCGCTCCTGCTGCAGATCGTCTCCGCCTACTGCGCTCGAGAGGGCCTCGCGTTCAAGCACCTCTCGAGTGCGGGCGTGCTCGCCTCATCGAATGCCAAGGATGCCGGACGTGAGGGGTCGGGCAAGTTCGTCACGATCTATCCGGTCACGATCGCGCAGCTCCATCGCACCCTGATCGACCTCGGCCGCCTCACGGTCGACCTGGACGGCCCCCACATCCTCTCCGACCTCCGTTGGCACGAGGGCCCGGTCTTCGTGCGCTACGGCGGCTTCCACCGGATGTTCGTCGAGATCGACGGTGTGCAGACACCGGCGATCCGGCATCCCGAGGGGCACTTGGTCGCCGACCTGCGACGCCCCGGGTTCGAGCCGCCCGCGTGGGTCGGCATCCCGCCCTTCCTGCGGGAGCTGGTCGACGAGCTGCGCGAACTGCGCCCACCGGAGGGGTTCCCGCACGTCACGGGGGTGTTGCACCACTCCAACGCGGGCGGGGTCTACACCGCTACGGATGCCGGGCGGGAGGTCGTGGTGAAGGAGGCACGGCCGCACGCGGGCGTGACCCCGGACGGCCTCACCGCCGTGCAGCGCGCGGAGCGCGAGGCCCGCATCCTCCGACGGCTTCCCGGCCGCGGGACGGTCGCGCTGGTCCGCGACTTCGCCGCCCTGGGTCACCGGTATCTCGTGCTGGAACGCGCGCGCGGGGTTCCCCTGCATCAGGCCGTGGTCGCTCGGCATCCACTCGTGTCGGCCGTCGTCGACGAGGCCGACGTGGACGCGTACCGGGAATGGGCGCAAGACGTGGGCGATCGCGTGCAGGAGATCATCGAGGGCGTGCACGCGGCGGGCTTCGCGCACGGCGACGTGCACCCCGGCAACTTCCTCGTCGACGACGACGGCGGGATCACCCTCATCGACTTCGAGATGTCCCGGCCGGTGGCCGAGAACGCGCCCGTCGCGATCGGCGCTCCCGGCTTCGTCGCGCCCGACTTCGTCTCGGCGGACGCGCGCGGCGGAGCGGCCGCGGACCTGTTCGCGGTGCGCCGCATCCAACTGTTCCTCTTCGCACCGATGACCCCGTTGCTCGACCTGCACCCGGGAAAAGAGGCGGAGGTGCGGGCGTGGGTCACGGAACGGTTCCGCCTCGACGGCGACGCGCCCGCGTCCGCCGGTGAACCGTCCGCCGACGCTCTCTCGCCCCTCGTCGAGGACGTCTCGCGCCAGCTCGTCGCGGATGCCACCCCCGACCGGGGCGATCGGCTGTGGCCGGGGGATCCCGCGCAGTTCGACGAGCCGCCGTACGCCCTCGCCCACGGCGCGCTCGGGCCGCTCCTCGCCCTGCACGCGGCGACCGGGAACGCGCCGGAGCGGCTCGTGGATTGGTGCACGGACGCGATGTGGGCGGCGCCCGCACGGTCGGGGCTCATGGACGGTCTGGCGGGAGCCGCGGCCTCGTGGGAGATGCTCGGACACCCCGATACGGCCGACGAGGCGCTCGAACGCTGCCTCGATTCCCCGCTGCGGTGGGAGGCGCCCGGTCTGTACGGCGGTCCGGCGGGGACCGCACTCGGCCTGCTGCGTCTGGCGGATCGGCATCCGGAACTCGTCGCAGAGGCACGGCGCATCTTCGACGAGGTGGCCGAGCGCGCGGACGGGTGGCGCGAACGCCCGTCGGCTCCCGTGGCGACCGGAGCGGGCGGGCTGCTGCGCGGCCCGAGCGGCGCCGCGCTGCTGGCGCTGTCACTATTCGACCGCGGGGGCGACCGTGGGCTGCTCGACCTGGCCGAGGCGGCGATCCGTTCCGACCTCGCCCGGTGCGTGCCGACCGCCGACGGCTCACTCCAGATGAACGAAGGATGGCGGCTGCTGCCGTACCTGGGCTCGGGGTCGGCGGGAGTGGCGCACGCGCTCGCCGCGCTGATCGAGCGGGACCCCGCCACCGAGCTCGCCGCGGCGTTCCCGGCCCTCGACCTCGCCGCCCATCCCGAGTTCGTGCTCGAATCGGGGCTGTTTCAGGGCCGCAGCGGGCTGATGCTGTTCCTCGCCGGGTCGGGTCCGGCCACCGCCGACCGCGCGGCCGCGCTGCGGCGCCACGCACGAGCGCTGGCCCTGCACGCTCTTCCCCGGCCCGACGGTGTGGGCTACCCCGGCCGCGCCCTCTTGCGCCTCTCGTGCGACCTGGCCACCGGCTCCGCCGGTGTGTTGTGGACTCTCGCGAGCCTCCGTGACCAACGGCGCCTGTCGGTGCCGTTTCTCGACCTCCCCCCGGTCGACGTTGCCCGAATGCGGGCACGAGGTCCGGGGGGAGGTGACACGAATGGGATACCTGCTCTCCTTGCAGACGCTCGAGCGCGGTGAGACCGAGCGCAGCGAGGTCTTCGCCAGCTCCTGGAGCACGTCGATCTGCTACAGCAGCACGTCGACCGGCCTCTGCTGAGCCGTCATGGCTCGATCGATGCGGGCGCGGGGTCTTCGGGCCGCGCGCCCGCATCCGTGTGTCCGGCCGCGGAGAAGAGGGGGGCGGGGGCCGCCCCCAATGCGGCCCCCGCCCAGCGTCGGCGTCCGACCCGAACGGACACCGAATGCGTCGAGACCATCGACGCTTCCGCGGACGATCCCAATGCCCAGACGGTAAGCGCATCGGTGCGGGCGGGTGTCCGGGGTTTCCGGTGCGCGCGAGGCGGATTTCCGCGTGATTTCGCGGGATTCGGCTTCTCGGCGGCGCCGGCGACTCCGACGAATGTCATGTGAATCTCATCCGAATAGACGACGGCGCCCCGGATCGCATCACTCGGGCGCGCGGACCCGGCGATTGTGGATCGCGACCCTGACGACGTACGGGGCGAGGAGCAGCACGATCAGTGTGGCCATCGCGACGACGGACGCCGCCGGTGCCGAGGCGGTCAGAACCGGCGAGGCCATCGCCGTCCCGAAGACGGCGAGCCCCCGTTCCCGCGGCGCGCAGCACGACAGCGCGGCCCGGAGCCTTCGTCGGCGTGGCCCACAGTGGCATCCGTTCTCCCCGGTAGGCGCGGAGCGTGAGCGCCAGCGACCACCACCACAGCGCGGCACCGGCGACGACGAGAACGATCCACCCCATCGCTCCATCCGAACACGGTCCGTGCCGTGCGACAAGGGTGCGCCGAGAACAGGGGAAGTGTCCGCAACAGGCTGATTCGGCGTACGTCGGCCTGTTCTCGTCGCTTCGCCTGTTCTCGGCGCACAGGGGATGCCACTGGCGCGGCGCCCAATCGCGGAGTATCGTCCATTTACGAACAGATGTTCGCTGAACGAACAGAGGAACCATGATCGACAAGACCGTGCCCGACGTCGCGGCGGCCGTGGCCGGCATCGCCGACGGCGCGACCGTGATGATCGGCGGCTTCGGGCGCGCGGGGCAGCCGGTCGAGCTCATCGACGCGCTCATCGCCCACGGCGCGCGCGACCTCACGGTGGTCAACAACAATGCCGGCAACGGCGACACCGGGCTCGCGGCTCTGCTGAAGGCCGGCCAGGTGCGCAAGATGATCTGCTCGTTCCCGCGGCAGAGCGACTCGTGGGTGTTCGACTCCCTCTACCGCGAGGGGAGGATCGAGCTGGAGCTGGTGCCGCAGGGCAACCTCGCGGAGCGGATCCGGGCGGCCGGCGCCGGGATCGGCGGCTTCTTCACCCCCACGGGGTTCGGCACGCAACTCGCCGACGGCAAGGAGACCCGTCGCATCGGCGATCGCGACTACGTGCTCGAGTACCCGATCCACGCCGACGTCGCCCTGATCAGCGCCCGCCGCGCCGACCGGTGGGGCAACCTCGTCTACCGCGAGACCGCCCGCAACTTCGGGCCGATCATGGCGGCGGCTGCGACGACCACCGTGGCGCAGGTCGATGAGATCGTCCCCCTCGGCGGCCTCGACCCGGAGGGCGTGATCACTCCCGGGCTCTACGTCGACCGGGTCGTCGCGGTGGGCGAACGCCCGTGGCTGCGCGACGGCGCCTTCGTCGGCGGCGTCGACATCGAGGGGCGCCCGTTCGCCCGGAACGGAGAGGCATCGTGACCACCCGCGTCTCGCGTACCGCGCTCGCCGCGCGCGTGGCATCCGACATCCCCGAGGGTGCCGTCGTGAACCTCGGCATCGGCGCCCCGACGCTCGTGGCCGACTACCTGCCCGAGGGCCTCGAGATCGTGCTGCACACCGAGAACGGGATGCTGGGCATGGGCCCCGCGCCCGTGGCCGGACGGGTCGACCCCGACCTCATCAACGCCGGCAAGCAGCCGGTCACGGCGCTCGCCGGTGCGGCGTACTTCCACCACGCGGACTCGTTCGCGATGATGCGCGGGGGACACCTCGACGTGTGCGTGCTCGGTGCCTTCCAGGTCTCGGCCGGCGGCGACCTCGCGAACTGGTCGACGGGCGAGCCGGGCGCGATCCCCGCGGTCGGCGGCGCGATGGACCTCGCGATCGGTGCCAAGGACGTCTACGTCATGACCGACCTGCTCACCAAGCAGGGCGCCCCCAAGCTCGTCGCCGCGTGCACGTATCCGCTCACCGGGGTGGGCTGCGTCTCGCGCGTCTACACCGATCACGGCGTCTTCGACGTCACGCCCGACGGCTTCCGCGTGCGCGAGCTGTTCGGCGACAACACGCACGCCGAGATCGAGGACCTGCTCGGTCTCACCCTGATCGCCCGAGGAGACTGAGATGACCGCCAGCTACGTCTACGACGCCGTCCGCACGCCTTTCGGCCGCGCCGGGGGAGCGCTGTCGGCGGTGCGCCCCGACGACTTGGCCGCGTTGGTGATGGCCGCGACCGTCGAGCGCACCGGACTGGATGCCGCCCGGATCGACGACGTGATCTTCGGCGACGCCAACCAGGCCGGTGAGGACAACCGCAACGTCGCGCGCTTCGGGGCGTTGCTGGCCGGCTTCCCGACGACGGTCACCGGCACCACCGTCAACCGCCTGTGCGCCTCATCGCTCGAGGCCGTCATCCAGGCTTCGCGCGCGATCGAGGCGGGGGATGCCGAGATCGTCCTCGCCGGCGGCGTGGAGTCCATGAGCCGCGCGCCCTACGTCGTCGAGAAGTCGCCGAAGCCGTTCCCCGCGGTGGGCAACGCGACGATGTGGAACACCGCGATCGGGTGGCGCATGACCAACCGGGCGCTGCCGACGCACTGGACGATCTCGAACGGCGAGTCCGCCGAGAAGATCGCGCGCGAGTGGCGGATCACGCGGGAAGAGCAGGATGCCTTCGCCGTGCAGTCGCATCAGCGAGCGGCATCCGCGTGGGCGGCGGGGGTCTTCGACAGTGAGATCGTGCCGGTGCCGGGCGTCGCGCTCGCCCGGGACGAGAGCATCCGCGACGACACCTCGGTCGAGAAGCTCGCGGGGCTGAAGGCACTGTTCGCCGCGGACGGTCAGGGGAGCGTGACGGCGGGCAACTCGTCGCCCATCAACGATGGCGCCTCGGCCGTGCTCATCGGCGCCGAGGGGGCGCTGGACGGCGAGCCGCTCGCGCGGATCGCGGGCCGTGCGGCCCACGGCGTCGACCCCGACGTGTTCCCCATCGCCCCCATCGAGGCCGCGAACAAGGCGCTCGCGCGCGCGGGGAAGACCTGGGCCGACGTCGATTTCGTCGAGCTCAACGAGGCCTTCGCCTCGCAGTCGCTCGCGTGCCTGGCCGGGTGGCCCGACCTCGACCCCGAGAAGCTCAACGTCCACGGCGGGGCGCTCGCGATCGGCCACCCGCTCGGGGCATCCGGTGGCCGCATCATCGGGCGCGCGGCGCACGAGCTGGCGCGCCGCGGCTCCGGTGTCGCGGTCGTCGCGATCTGCATCGGTGTGGGTCAGGGCCTCGCCGTCGTGCTGGAGCGGTGACCGGGGCGGGGCGGCCCGGGGCCGTAGGGCCCCATGCGCGGCGGATAGGGTGAGCCGGTGACCGACGCCGACCCCGCCGACGCTGCGCCCGCCGACGCCGCGCCGGCCGACGCTGCGCCCGCCGACGACAGCGACGGCGCGGGCGAGGTCGTGCAGGCGTTCGTCCGGGGCCTCGCGGTGATCCGCGCGTTCGACGCCGAGAACCCCGAGCTGACGCTGAGCGACGTCGCGCGGCGCGCCGGGGTCACGCGTGCCGCCGCCGGCCGGTTCCTCCGCACTCTGCAGACCCTCGGGTACGTCCGCAACGACGGCCGATCGTTCGCGCTCACGCCCCGCGTGCTCGAGCTCGGCTACAGCTACCTCTCGGCCCTGTCTCTGCCCGAAGTCGCGCAACCGCACCTCGAGGCGCTGTCGCGCTCGGTCGGCGAGAGCGCTTCGGCGGCGGTGCTCGACGGTGCCGAGGTCGTCTACGTCGCCCGCGTCCCCGTCCGCCGCATCATGTCGGTGGGCATCACGGTCGGCACGCGCTTTCCGGCCGCGGCCACGAGCATGGGCCGCGTGCTGCTCGCCGCGGCATCCGCCCCCGTCCGCGACGAGGTGCTCGAGCGTGTCCCGCTGACGGCCCTGACACCGCGCACCCTCACCGACCCCGACGCCCTGCGTCACGAACTCGATCGGGTCCGCGCGCAGGGCTGGGCGCGGGTCGACGGTGAACTGGAGCCCGGTCTGCAGTCGCTCGCCGCTCCCGTGCGCTCGCGCGGTGGCGAGGTCGTGGCGGCGATCAACCTGTCGATGACGAGCGGGCGCTACAGCGAGGCCGAGGTCGCCGAGAGGCTGATCCCCGCGCTCCTCGTCGCCGCCCGCGCCATCGAGGCCGACCTCCGCACGCCCTGAGCCGCGGGCGGTCAGCTTTCAGTCGAAGAGCAATCCTGTTCTCCAGCTTCGGCAATCTCGGTCAGAGGATCTTCGGAGGCACTCGCAGTGTCAAGACGTTCCAAGGTCTCACCGACGGCGTAGCGACGCTCCACGACCTCCGCGGGAACCAGTTGGATTATGCCCGGCAGCTCGTCGCTGACCCGCCAGAAGAACTCGTCGCCGGGTCCGATGGATAGCGAGCGAGCGATCTTGACGGGCAGACGGATCTGCAGCTTCGAACTCAGCGGGTGCGGTCCATCGAGGGATGCCATCACCTCATGGTGCGCGTGACTTACTTTTTTTACAATCCACTGATAGCATCTCCCCGATGCCTCTCCATCGCGGTGGTAGGGGAAGTGAGCCCGGGATTTCCTGCTGTTTGTGGGGCCCGGGTTTCGCGTTTCTCAGGTGCACACCCATAGTTGGCGAGCGAGCCGATCGCTCCACTGCGAATCTCCGGCGAGCCTGGCGTTCATGGCTCCGCATACAGCGTCGGGCACCCAGAGGAGCGGCTCCTCGATACCTCGGTGGTGGTTC
>NZ_CAKKMM010000027.1:0-23466 GCF_918698205.1 Microbacterium sp. Bi128
GCCCGGCGGTGGCGCCCCGGCAGCGGAGGAGATTCCGCCAGGGGAGGAGCAGAACGCCGTGATCCGTCCTCCGCTCCCCGAATCTCCTCCGCTCCCCGCGGCGGTGCGCTCGCGCGGCGGGGGTGGTCCCCTTGTCCCAATCTCTGCGGCTTCGCGGGCGCCGAGATAGCCATGAGCGGGACGAGGGCGCCGGTGGATGCCACTGCGCACGGCCCCGCGTCAAGCCCGGGGGCTTTCAGGCTTCTCTACATCACGAACGGGTAACGTTCCCGGGTCCGCGCGGCTCTCGCGCCACCGAAGCGAGCGTTCCAGGAGGCGATGACCATCAGCACCACCGTGGCGGCTCCGCGTCCGCTCGCTCGGCCCGTGGCATCCCCTCGCTCGGGAGCGGCCCGACACCTTCCGTCGCTCACCGGTCTGCGCTGGGCGACGGCGTTGCTCATCTTCGGGCACCACATCATGGCCGTGGAGTACTTCGGCGGTCGCGCCGGTGACGTGTGGGGTTTCGTGTTCGAGGCCGGGAAGACCGGCGTGACGCTGTTCTTCATCCTGTCGGGGTTCGTTCTGGCGTGGGGGTACAAGCCCGCGCAGACCGCGCGGTCGTTCTGGCTGCACCGCGCCGCACGCATCTATCCGCTCCACGTCGTCGGCCTCGGCCTCGCGCTGTTCGCCGCCGCGACGCTCGTGCCCGAGATCCGCACCGACGGTCTGGCGCCGCTCGGGGCGAACCTCCTGCTCGTCAGCGGGTGGAACCCGGACTGGTGGCAGGCCGGGAACCCGGCGAGCTGGTCGCTCGTGTGCGAGGCCTTCTTCTACCTGATGTTCCCGCTGATCATCCGGCTGGTCGCCGGGCGATCCGCCCGCGTGCTCTGGGCGGTGGTCGTGGGATCGCTCGCCCTCGTCGCCCTGGCTCCGGCGATCGCCGCGGTCTCGCCCGTGCCGATGGCGGCCGCATCGACCCCGCTGCTGCGGCTGCCCGAGTTCGTGCTCGGCGTCGCGCTCGCGCTGCTCATGGCCCAGACGTCGTGGCGGCCCGCGTCGCTCCGGTTCGCGCTGCCGTTGGCGGTGCTCGGCTACGCGCTCTCGGAGGCGCCGGCCCTGCCCGGGACCGAGATCCGCCCGGGCCTCGCCGTCACGGTCGGCGGTTTCGCGCTGCTCGTGGCCTCGCTCGCGTCGGCCGATGCGCACCGCTCGTCGACGTTCCTCGCGCGGCCGATGTGGCAAGAGCTCGGGCGACTGACGTTCGCGTTCTATCTCGTGCACCTGCTCGTGATCGCCTCGGTCTCGTCGGCCTGGCCCGACGGGCATCCCGAGCTGCATTGGCCTCGCGCGATCGCGCTCGCCGTGCTCGCCTTCGCGATCTCGCTCGGCCTGGCGTGGGTGCTGCACCGGGGCGTCGAGTCGCGGATGCAGCGCGTGCTGCTGCGTTTCGACCCCGACCGGCGCGGGTCCGCGGCGCCGCGACCGGTGCCGGCAGCGAGCCCTGCGCCGGCGGCGGTGCGCTGAGAACAGGCGATGGGCTGATGACAGGCCGTTTCCCGCCCGATCGGCCTGTCTTCGTGGCATCCCCTGTTCTGGCGACCGGATCGCGGCGGGCAGACGCGGGCGGCGTCGGCGGCTAGAGTCGCCGGATGATGACAGCGATGGGTGGACTACACGTGATCATGCTGCTTCTGATCTGGATCGTGGGCCTGGCCGTGGTGGGCGCGGCGCTCTACGTCGTGGTCAGGTTTGCGGTCACGCACGCGCTGAAGACGCACACGCGCTGGATCGACAACGGCAAACCCTGACGCGCCCCCGCCTCCGGCACGAGAACAGGGGATGCCACGGGCACAGGCTGGTTTCCGCTTCATCGGCCTGTCTTCGTCGCATCCCCTGTTCTGGCGACAGCGTCGCCCCCGCGGGCGGCGGGGAGGGGATGCCACACGCCCGGGGACCTGCGCCCGGCGCGCCCGGGTACACTCTTCCGTGCCCGAAACACTCCCGACACCCGATCGCGAGGCCGGCCGCGTGGCATCCATCGATCCTCACGAGCTCGAGATCGCCCTGCGCGTGCTCGACGCCGCGGCCTCGCTGGATCCCGAAGATCCGGCCTACATCGCGCTGCGCCGCCAGACCGGCAAGCTCTACAAAGACGTCAAGCGGCAGTCGCGGAAAGACAAGCGGCAGCGGATCGCCGACGCCGACCGCGCGGTCGTCGCCGCCACCGCGACCGGCGCCCCCGACCGTATCGACGACGAGACGCGCGGCATCCCGCTCGCGACCCGCGTCGAGACGCCGTTCGCGGGCGAGCTGATCAAGGCCCGCGCTTGCTACATCTGCAAAGAGGACTACACCCTCGTCGACGCGTTCTACCACCAGCTGTGCCCCGACTGCGCGTCGATGAGCCACGAGAAGCGCGATGCACGCACCGACCTCACGGGCAAGCGGGCGCTGCTGACCGGCGGCCGCGCCAAGATCGGGATGTACATCGCGCTGCGGTTGCTGCGCGATGGCGCCCACACCACGATCACCACACGCTTCCCCCGCGACGCCGTGCGCCGGTTCTCGTCACTGCCCGACAGCGCTGACTGGATCCACCGCCTCAAGATCGTCGGCATCGACCTGCGCGATCCCGCCCAGGTGATCGGCCTTGCCGATGCGGTGGCATCCGAGGGACCGCTCGAGATCCTCATCAACAACGCGGCCCAGACCGTGCGCCGCTCGCCGGGGGCCTACAAACCCCTGGTGGATGCCGAGCTGGCCCCGCTTCCGGACGGACCTCTGCCCGAGTTGCTCACGTTCGGCCACACCAACGACGCCCACCCGCTGGCGCTGGCGCAGTCGGTGTCGGCGCACCCGATCCTGGCGTCGGCCGCGCGCACGGCCGAGGAGCTGACAGCGGAGGCGATGGCCGCCGGATCGTCGTCGCTCGAGCGCCTGGCCGCGGGAACCGCGATCGACGCGGGCGGGCTCGTTCCCGACGAGGACCGCATCAACAGCTGGACGCAGCACATCGACCAGGTCGAGCCCCTCGAGATGCTCGAAGTGCAGCTGGCCAACATGACCGCGCCGTTCTTGCTCGTGAGCCGCCTGCGGCCCGCGATGGCGGCCTCGACGGCGCGGCGGAAGTACATCGTCAACGTCTCGGCGATGGAGGGTGTCTTCGGCCGCGGCTACAAGGGTCCGGGCCACCCGCACACGAACATGGCCAAGGCTGCGCTGAACATGCTCACGCGCACGAGCGCCCGCGAGATGTTCGAGAGCGACCGCATCCTGATGACCGCCGTCGACACCGGCTGGATCACCGACGAGCGGCCGCACTTCACCAAGGTGCGCCTGGCCGAGGAGGGATTCCACGCGCCCCTCGACCTCGTCGACGGGGCGGCACGCGTGTACGACCCGATCGTGCGCGGCGAGGCCGGCGAAGACCTGTTCGGCATCTTCTTGAAGGATTACCGCAAGGGCTCCTGGTGAACTGACGCGGGCCCCCGCCCACACCCGCAGCGCCGACCACTCCCCTCGACAAATCGATTACCGATCCGTAACCTGAATCCAGTTACCGCTCGATAACCCGATGGAGAGTTGCCATGGTGCCCACCTACCGCGCCCTCGTCGCCGACCTTCGCGAGCGCCGCGCGGAGGCCGCCCGGGGTGGCCCCGCGAGCTCCCGTGAACGCCACGTCGCCCGGGGCAAGATGCTCGCCCGCGACCGCATCGACGCGCTGCTCGATCGGGGCAGTCCGTTCCTCGAGGTGGCGCCGCTCGCGGCATTCGGGATGTACGGCGGGGACTGCCCGGCGGGCGGTGTCGTCGCGGGCATCGGGCTCGTGCACGGGCGCCACGTCATGGTCGTCGCCAACGACGCGACCGTCAAGGGCGGCACGTACTACCCGGTCACCGTGAAGAAGCACCTCCGCGCGCAGGAGATCGCCGCCGAGAACCGGTTGCCGTGCGTGTATCTCGTCGACTCGGGCGGGGCGTTCCTGCCGATGCAGGACGAGGTGTTCCCCGACCGCGACCACTTCGGCCGCATCTTCTACAACCAAGCGCGGATGTCGCGCGACGGCATCCCGCAGATCGCCGCGGTGCTCGGCTCGTCGACCGCGGGTGGGGCGTACGTCCCGGCGATGAGCGACGAGACCGTGATCGTGCGCAACCAGGGCACGATCTTCCTCGGCGGGCCGCCGCTCGTGAAGGCCGCCACCGGCGAGGTCGTCACCGCCGAGGATCTCGGCGGTGGAGCGGTGCACACGCGCGTCTCGGGCGTCACCGACCACCTCGCCGAGAACGATGCACACGCGCTCGAGATCGTCCGCGACATCGTCGCGACCCTGCCGCCGACGCCGCCGTTGCGGGTCGCCCCAGAGGCCTCGCGCGCACCCGAGCACCCCGTCGAACAGCTCGAAGACGTCGTCCCGGTCGAACTCACCGCCCCCTACGACGCCCGAGAGATCCTCGCGCGGATCGTGGATGCCGGCAGTATCCACGAGTTCAAGCGCGAGTACGGTGAGACCCTCGTCACCGCGTTCGCCCGCATCGAGGGGCACCGCGTCGGCATCGTCGCCAACAACGGCGTGCTCTTCGGCGAGTCGGCGCTCAAGGGCGCCCACTTCATCGAGCTGTGCGACCAGCGCGGCATCCCCCTGGTGTTCCTGCAGAACATCACCGGTTTCATGGTCGGTCGGGAGTACGAGGCCGGCGGCATCGCCAAGCACGGCGCCAAGATGGTCAACGCGGTCGCGTGCGCGTCGGTGCCCACGCTCACCGTCGTCGTCGGCGGTTCCTTCGGCGCCGGCACGTACTCGATGTGCGGCCGCGCGTACTCGCCGCGGTTCCTGTGGCTGTGGCCGGGCGCGCGTGTCTCGGTCATGGGCGGTCCGCAGGCGGCATCCGTCCTCTCCACCGTCCGCCGCGACCAGATCGAGGGCGGCGGCGGCGCGTGGTCGGACGAGGACCAGGCCGCGTTCGAAGCGCCGATCCGCGCGCAGTACGAGGAGCAGGGGAGCCCGTACTATTCCACCGCCCGGCTGTGGGACGACGGGATCATCGAGCCGAGCCAGACCCGCGACGTCCTCGCCCTCGCGCTCGACGTCGTCTCGCGCACGCCCCTCGATACGCCGGGCTACGGCGTCTTCCGGATGTGATGACCATGTTCGACACCGTCCTCATCGCCAACCGCGGCGAGATCGCCTGCCGCATCATCCGCACGCTGCGCGGCCTCGGCATCCGCTCGGTCGCGGTCTACAGCGACGCCGACGCGGACGCCCGCCACGTGCGTCTCGCCGATGTCGCGGTGCGTCTCGGGCCCGCCCCGGCCGCGCAGAGCTACCTCGACGTCGACGCCGTGCTGCGCGCCGCGCGCGCGACGGGCGCGCAGGCGATCCACCCCGGGTACGGCTTCCTCGCCGAGAACGCGGGATTCGCGCGCGCGTGCGCGGCCGCCGGGATCGTCTTCGTCGGACCGACACCGGATGCCATTGCCGTCATGGGCGACAAGATCACCGCCAAGCACGCCGTCGAGGCCCGCGGGGTGCCGACCGTTCCGGGCGTCGCGCGCGCCGGAATGACGGATGCCGAGCTGATCGGCGCCGCCCCGGGCGTCGGGTATCCGCTGCTGATCAAGCCCTCGGCCGGCGGCGGCGGCAAGGGCATGCATGTCGTCGAGGTCGAGAGCGAGCTCGCTCCGGCGCTCGCCGCTGCCCGGCGGGAGGCGGCCGCGAGCTTCGGTGACGACACGCTCTTCCTCGAGCGGTACGTGCGCACTCCGCGGCACATCGAGGTGCAGGTGCTCGCCGACGCGCACGGGGGCGTCATCCATCTCGGCGAGCGGGAGTGCTCGCTGCAGCGCCGGCACCAGAAGGTCATCGAAGAGGCGCCCTCGCCGCTGCTCGACGTCGCGACCCGCGCGCGGATCGGCGAAGCCGCGTGCGAGACGGCCCGCAGCGTCGGCTACCGGGGCGCGGGGACGGTGGAGTTCCTCGTCTCGGCCGACGCCCCCGACGCCTTCTTCTTTATGGAGATGAACACGCGGCTCCAGGTCGAGCACCCCGTCACCGAAGAAGTCACGGGCCTCGACCTCGTCGAGCAGCAGCTCCGCATCGCCGCCGGCGAGCCGCTGACGGTGACCCAGGATGCCGTGACCCTGACCGGGCACGCGTTCGAGGCGCGCGTGTACGCCGAGGACCCGGCATCCGGATTCCTGCCGACCGGCGGGCGGGTGACGCGCGTGCGGCATCCCGCCGGCGCGAGCGTTCGCGTCGACACGGCGCTCGAGGACGGCCTCGACGTCTCGGTCGACTACGACCCGATGCTCGCGAAGATCATCGCGTGGGGCCCCGACCGCGAGAGCGCTCGCCGCCGGCTGGTCGCCGCGCTCGGCGACACCGCGGTGTTCGGGTTCCCGACGAACGTGGCGTTCCTGCGGGCGCTGCTCGAGGTGCCCGACGTGGTCGCGGGAACGATGGACACGGGGCTCATCGCCCGCGAGTCCGCCGCGCTCGTGCCCGCGGCCGCGGACGGGCGGGCGTTCGCCGAGGCGGCACTGCTGCTCGACGCCGCCACCGCCTCCTCGTCGGGCGGCCCGTGGTCGCGGGGCGACGGCTGGCGGCTGGGACCCGCCGCCCCGCGCCGGTTCCGGCTGGCCGCGGCGGGGGAGGAGCGCGAGGTCGCCGTCGGCGGCTCTCCGCGGCATCCGACCCTCGTCGACGACACCGGGCAGCGACCGGCGCGCGTCCGCGCGACCGACGACGGGCGCGTCTCGGTCGACGTCGACGGCGAGGTCCGCACGTTCGCCGCCGAGGTCGACGCGGACGGGGTCTGGCTCGCGCGCGACGGCACCGTGCTGCGCGTCGAGATCGCCCGACCGCGGCACACGGCCGACGCCGCGGTGAACGCCGATCCTCTCGTCGTGTCGCCGATGCCGGGCAGCGTCGTCGTGCTGCGCGTCGCCGACGGCGACCGGGTCGAGGTCGGCGCCGCGGTGGCGGTCGTCGAGGCGATGAAGATGGAACACGTCGTGCGCTCCACCGTCGCCGGGCGCATCGCGCTCCACACTCGTGTCGGAGACGTCGTGTCGCGCGGGCAGACGCTCGCCGTCGTCGCGCCCGAGGCGGAGTGACCCGCGAACCTACGATGGATGCCGTGACCGCGACCTGGCGAGCGACGCAGAAGGCCCACCGCCGCGCATCCCTCATGCGATCGGCGGCCCGGCTCTTCGCCGAGCGCGGGTTCGCCGCGGTGTCGACCGTCGAGCTCGGCGAAGCCGTCGGCATGAGCGGCCCGGCGCTGTACAACTACTTCCCCAGCAAGGATGCGCTGCTCGCCGAACTCCTCACCGACGCCAGTACGCGCTTGCTCGACGGGTGCCGCGAGATCGTGGCGGAGCAGTCCGCGCCCGACGACACGCTGGCCCGGCTCGTGCGGTTCCACCTCGACTTCGCGACCGCCGACCCCGACACCATCCGGCTGCAGGACCGCGAACTCGCGCAGCTCGCGGCCGACGCCAATCACGAGGTGCGGCGTCTGCAGCGCGAATACGTGCAGGAGTGGGATGCCGTGCTCGCGAAGCGGCGTCCCCACCTCGCCGCCGACGAACGTCAGACGCGGCTGCTCGCCACCTTCGGTCTGCTCAACTCGACGCCGCACAGCGCCGTGGCCGCGAACGCCCCCGCGATCCTCGCCGACATGGCCTTGCGGGCCCTCGCGGGCGCCTGATCAGGCGGGCAGGAAGTACTCCCGCGCGAGCGGGGCGATCTCGATCCCGGGTGCCGTTGCGGCGGTGACCCAGCGGAGCTCCGCGATCTCGGCATCCGGGGTCGGCTGCTGGTCGCCGATGTCGACGCGGAACACGTCGGCGACGACCGCGAAGCCGGGCTCGTTCGCGGCCGAGGCGGTGAAGGACCCGAGGGGCTCGAGGTCGGCGGGCGCGACGCGAATGCCGATCTCTTCGGCGAGTTCGCGCGCCAGGGTCTCGGCGGGTGTCTCGCCCGGCTCGGGCTTTCCGCCGGGCTGCATGAACGCGGTCGTGCCGGCCTTGCGCACGAGCAGCAGACGCCCGTCGGCGTCGGTGATGACCGCGGCGGACACGTGGATCAGGCGCGGGGGCGTGGCATCCGGGTTCACCCCCGCACGCTAGCACCCGCGCGGGCTCCGGCCGGGTCGCCGGCGAGCCCCCGCGGGTGCCCGCGTCAGAGCGTGCCGCGGCGGATGCCGGTGACGATGGGCCGCGTCGAGGCCAAGGCCGCGGCCACGAGCGCGAAGCCCGCGACGAACGTGCCGGCGACCGTGGCCACCGACAGCGGCGCGGCGACGAGGCTCAGCCCCACGACCGGGAACGCCAGCACCGCGCCGAGAGCCGCCCCGCCGATCGCCGCCCACCGCAGCGGCACCATGACCGTCAGCCGGCGGGCGCGCCGCAGTTCGGCCTCCGGGATGCCGAGGCGATCGAGGCCCACGATGAGCTCGCGGTCCTCCAACGCCGCCGACGCCTGCGTGACGCCCACCGCGCACGCGAGCAGGACGAACGCGATCCCGAGGGTCAGGAGCACTCCCGTGCGGATGTCGAGGAGCATCGTGTCGACGTCGCCGGAGAGGCCGACGAGCGCCAAGCCGCAGCCGGCCACCACGGCGATGAAGGACACCAGCGCCATGCCCGACACCCGACGCCAGGCCGGGCCCGCGTGCGCGGCGAGCTCGCGGCCCGCGATCAGTCGGGCGGCCGTTCCGGCGTTGCGGGCCATCGCACGCCCTCGGGCGGCGATGATCGGCGCCCCCACGAGGTTCAGCAGCCCCAAGCCGGCGCCGAACAGCGCCAGCAGCACCGCCGTCGACGCGGCGGGCCCGAACACGTCGACGTTGGCCACGGCCAGGACGACGAGCGCGATCAGGATGCCACCGACCACGAGCACCCACGTCCGCTTCGGCGGTGCCGACTGACGCGTGCGCACGCCGAGGGGCGTGACCGTCACCCGCCGCAGGCCCGCGGCGGCGCTGACGGCCGCGATGGCGATGACGGCCACGACCACGACGGCGACGAGCAGCGGATCGGCGGCTACGGCCCCGACCCCGATCGGGCCGCCGAAGAAGGGCAGCATCCCCACCGCCGGCAGCAGCGCCGCGTACAGCACCACTCCCGCGAGGGCACCGATCGCGGCGGTGGCCGTGGCCTCCAGCACCGTCAGCGACCAGATCTCGCGGCCGCTCGCGCCGAGGAGCCGCAGCGTCGCGAGCCGGTCGTTGCGGCGGCGGCTGGACAGGCGCGCGGCCGCGGCGCCGAGCGTCGCGAGGGGGACGGCGAGCAGCACGAGGGCGAGGACGGCGAGGGTGCCGTAGAAGCCTCCCGCGACCGCCCGCGGGTCGACGAGGAACATGCGCGCCCCGCCGGCCACCACGAGGAGGAGAGCGGTCGTCACCGCGAAGGCGACGATCGGCAGCACGATCGCGGCCCGGCCCTGACGGCTCGGGCGCGACAGCATCCGGGCAAGCGGCAGAACGGCGCTCATCGCCCCGCCTCGCTCACGCTGTCGGCGGGGGTGCCGGGCGCCGTCGCCGCGTCGTCGACGATCCGTCCGTCGCGCAGCCGGACGATGCGCGAGCAGCGACGTGCGACGTCGGCATCGTGCGTGACCATCACGAGCGTGCGGCCCTGCCCGGTGGTCGCACCCAGCAGGGCGCGGAGCACCTCGGACGACGTGGCCGAGTCGAGGGCGCCGGTCGGTTCGTCGGCGAAGACCACCGGTGCGCCCGTGACCTGGGCGCGGGCGATCGCGACCCGCTGCGCCTGACCGCCCGAGAGCTGCCCGATGCGGCGCTGCTCCAGGCCGGCGAGGCCGAGCGCGGCGAGCCACGCGGCCGCGTGCCGCTCGGCATCCTGTCTGCGCATTCCCTGCAGCAGCAGCGGCAGGGCCGCGTTCTCGACCGCGGTCAGTTCGGGGAGCAGCAAGTGTTCCTGGAAGACGAAGCCCAGAGCGGTGCGGCGGACCCGCGCGCGCTCGCCCTCGTCGAGGCCGACGAGTTCACGCGGCTCCACCCCCGAGGCGCTCAGCACGACCGACCCGGAGTCCGGCGGAAGGATCGCGGCGAGGCAGTGCAGCAGCGTCGTCTTGCCCGAGCCGGAGGCGCCCATGACCGCGACCGACTCCCCGGCGCGGATGGTCAGCGAGACGTCGTCGAGCGCGGCGACCTCGCCGTAGCGCTTGACCAGGCCGGAGGCAGTGAGCACGGGAGGAGTGAGAGCGGACATGTCTCCATCCCACCGGGCCGTGGCATCGGGGTCGTCCATCGCAGGGAGTATCCGGGTCCATCGGAGGATCGATCCTCACGCGCCTGCCGTGCGGAGCCCGCGCCGAGGAGGACGCGACGCGATCATGGGGCGAGCGCGCTCATCGCGCGTTGCGTCGACGCGTCGGTGGCACGACGAGCAGACTGCAGCGGTCGGGACACGGCCGGCGGGGCGTTCACGTGAAGGAGACAATCCCCGCCTGCGCTGCGGCCACGATGATCTGCACGCGGTCCCGGACCCCCCATTTCGTCATGATCCGGCCGAGACACGCTTTCACGGTCCCCTCCGACACGAACAGCTCCGTCGAGATCTCGGCGTTGGACATGCCGCGTGCGAGGCAGCGCAGCACCTCGCCCTCCCGATCCGTCAGCTTCTCGAGGCCGTCTGCGCCGACCGGCGCCGGTCGGGCCCGGGTGCGCACGTGCTCGATCAGGAGCGCGGCGATCCGCGGCGAGAGCGACGTGGTGCCCTCCTGCACCCGGTGCACGCCCTGGACGATCTCCTCGGCGGGAGAGTCCTTCAGCAGGTACCCCGATGCTCCGGCGTGCAGCATCGGCAATACGGTGTCGACCGTGTCGAACGTCGTCACGGCCAGCACTCGCACATCCGGCCAACGCTCCGCGATGTGCGCCGTCGTGTCGATGCCGTCCATCCGGGGCATTCGGACGTCCATGAGGACGACGTCGGGCTGGTGGCGGCCGACTTGATCGAGGGCGTCCCGCCCGTCGCCGGCCTCGCCGACCACGACCGTGCCGGGGGAGCGGGTCAGGAAGTGCGACAGAGCCGCCCGCACCAGGGGGTCGTCGTCGACGATGAGCACCCGGATCTGCGACATGTCGCGAGCCTACCCACCGGTGCGCATGGACTTTCGGCCAGCGTGCTGGACATTCGTCCACTGTGCGGGGGGCGCCCGACGGGCGACGCTGGTCGTCGGGGCTATCGAGGAACAGGAGGGGGCGCCATGGTGACGCCATACGGAGTGTGGGATTACCTCTGTCGAGTGCTGGGTCTCTGTTCCTGACGCGTGCCCCCGGGTTTCGGGTAGCCCGGGGGGCACGCGCGCCATACTGGGATGATGTCCACCTCGCCGGTGGCGCCCGTCGCGCGCGTTCGTTCCTGGCTGCGCGGGGCGTCGACGATGAACCGGGTCGAGCGGACCGCGCTCCTCGTTCTCCTCCTGGCCGGTCTCGGGGTGGGCGTCATCGCTCTCATCGTCGCCGAGGACGGGGATGACGCGGGTGCGCTGTTCGAACTCGTCGTCACGGCGCTCTTCGCCCTGTACCTCTGGTCGGCGGCGGCCGGCACCGCCTCGCTCGGCGCGGCCGTGGTGCTGTCCTTCCCGGCGGGATTGCCGCAGCAGACCCTCCTCGCTTTCGCGATAGCGGCCATCTGTGTCGTTCGGCTCGGCACGCCGGCTCTCATGCTGGCGTACGCCGCAGCCTTCGCCGTGGCCTCGATCGCGGTCGCGCGGGAGTCGGTGACCGCTCCCGCGATGGTCGTCGGCTACCTCGTCGTGGCCGTGGTGCTGGGCGGCATCGGGCTGCTGCTGCGTGCCGCCCACGCCCGCGGTGAGCGGCTCGACGCGCAGCTGGCCCGGGCGCGGGAGCGCGAGCACGCGGCAGCCGCGCTGGAGCGCCGCCGGCTCGCGGGCGACCTGCACGACGGGATCGCGCACGATCTCACCGTCATCGCCCTGCACGCTCAGCTCCTCGACGATGACGATGTCGAGGTGCGCCAGACCGCGCAGGACACCATCCGGCTCACGGCCCGCCACGCGTTGGGCGACTTGCGCTACCTGATCGAGATCGCCGACGACGGCGCGGCGGAGGCCCCGGGATTCTCGCCGGATCCAGCTGCCGCCGTGCGCGAAGCCGCCGACACGCTCGAGGCCGCCGGCTACCCGGTCGACGTCGAGACCTCGGCTCTGCCCCGAGCGCCGCGGCGGGTGGGGGTGGTGTTCGCACGGGTTCTGCGCGAGTGCGTGACGAACGTGCTCAAGCACGCCGGGCCCGGCCCGGTGGTGCTAACGGTGCAGGCCCGGGACGCCCATGCCGAACTCACCGTCCGCAACGCCCTGCCGGCGGTACGCCGCGACGACCTGCCGTCCGCGGGGACGGGAGTGGATCGCATGGGTGCTCGCGTCCGCGAGCTCGGTGGCGAGCTGCGCGCGGCGGCCGAGGCCGACGAGTGGGTCGTCGTGGCCCGGATGCCCCTCGCCTGATGCGGTCGGCCGACCGCTGACTCGCCCCCACCACTCCGGCCGCGGACGCATCACCAGGTGTGGCCGGAGGTCGACCCCATTGTGGTCGCAGGGCGATGACGCGGGGTGGCCCTCGCCGCCTAGCGTCGCCGAGGCGGGCGGATCCGCTCGCGGTGGACGCAAACCGCAGGGAGACGGACATGACGAAGAAGAAACTCGCGGCCTGGGTCGCAACGGCGGCCCTGGTGCTGACGGCGATGGT
Source organism: Microbacterium sp. Bi128 (assembly GCF_918698205.1). Lineage (NCBI taxonomy): Bacteria > Bacillati > Actinomycetota > Actinomycetes > Micrococcales > Microbacteriaceae > Microbacterium > Microbacterium sp. Bi128. Next base: position 12,724 of record NZ_CAKKMM010000027.1, read on the forward strand.
CGCTCCACCGGCTGCGACCGCATCGGGCCCGGCCGAGCTCACCGACGAGCAGATGGTGTTGGGCCTGGTGTTCGGCGTGGGCGACTTCGCCGACCGGATCGGCACGACGGCCGACGTGCGCCCGAGCGGCGAGCAGGATGCCGGCGAGGCCGCGGCCGCATACGAGCGCTCGGCTCAGCAGGTCACCGGTGAGCTCCTCGCCGGATCCCCGGAACTGGGTACCGCGCTCGACCAGATCCGCCAGGGGGACCCGGCGCTCACGGAAGAGGCCTTCGCGACCATCGGGGATGTGCTCGACGGTTACGCCGCACAGCAGGTCGCGGCCGCCGAGACCGTCCCCGCCGACCCCGACCAGATGCAGGCGCTGTCGCCGTGCGGTGTCGCGGTGGTGTGCTGGGCCTATGCCGCTGCTGCCGTGCACAACACCGTGGTGGTCACGGGAGCCGCCGCCGTCGTCGTGGCCGCGGCGCTGTGGTGCGGCGCCTGGGCGTGGTGTGGCAACAGCGCCGCGCCCACGTCCGAGAAGTCCCAGTTGATGCGCGAGCAGTTCGCGGTCGACGTCACGCGCGCCGTGGCAGCGAGCTGAACGAGACGCATCGGATGACACCCACGACGCAGGGCCGGGATCGGCGATCGGCGACGGCGGCCTCGCACGTCGGGGCCGTCGCGGCGCTGGTCACGGTCCTGCTCGTGGGCTGCACCGTCACCTGGCTCCCGATCGGGGAGCTGCTCCCCACCACCCTGCAATCGCAGGTGCGCGCCGCACAGCCCCTCGCCCCGCAGGGCTGGGCGTTCTTCACCAAGTCGCCACGGGGTCCTGTCGCCTCGCCGTACCGCTCCGAGGACGGAGAGTGGACGCCGGCCGATCGCGGTCCCAACGCGCAGTTCCGCTGGGCCTTCGGACTCAACCGGGAGTCGCGGCTGACCGAGTTCGACGTGCAGACCGCCCTCGCCGAGGTCGACGATTCGTGGTGGCAGGATTGTCCGCGTCAGAGCGACGATGCGCAGTGCCTGACGGACGCTGTGCCCCGGGCCGTGGCATCCGTCGGTCATGATCTTCGGCTGTGCGGTGAGGTCGGGATCGTGCGCCGAGAGCCGGTGCCGTGGGCCTATCGCGAGTTCGTCGACCGATCCGCCGGCCAGGCGATCCGCCTGACGGTCTCGTGCGAGGAGATCCGATGACGTTCGCTGCCCGCACCGCTCAGACCCGCGCGGCGATCGATGCCGCGCTCGTGGCCCCCTTGCGATCGATTCCCGCTGCCGTCGCCGCCGCCGAACGCGGCATCCGCGAGATCACGCCGTTCACTCCTGTGCTCGGAGCCGCGCGATCCCTCCTGGCACTGGCGACGCTGCTGACGATCGTGGCCACCCCACACGGTCAACTGTTCTTCCGCAGCGTCAACTATCCCGATGGCGTCACGTGCGACCGCCCCTTCTCGGCCATCTCGCTCTTCTGCGTGTGGCGGGGCGACACCGGCGGTATCGCCGTCGCGGTGGCGGTGATCGTGCTGCTCGCCGTGGTCAGTGGCATCCTGCCCGCGGTCACGGCGGTGCCGCACTGGTGGGTCGCCTGGAGCTTCAACATGTCGAGCCCGATCCCCGACGGTGGCGATCAGGTCTCGGCGGTGTTGACGTTGCTGTTGATCCCGATCCTGCTCGTGGACCGACGGCGGCACCACTGGCAGATCGATCGCGGTTACGCGTCGCGTGCCCCGGTTGCCAAGGTGATGGCGTACACCTCGCTGGTGCTGTGCGCGATCCAGGTCTGCGTGATCTACTTCCACGCGGCCGTCGGGAAGTTCCCGGTCGAGGAGTGGGCGAACGGAACCGTCCTCTGGTACTGGTTCCAGGACCCGACCTTCGCCCCCGCCGAGCCCCTGCGCACTCTGATGCTCTGGGTCGCCGGTTCGGCTGCGGGTGGTGCCGTGCTGACGTACGGTTCGCTGCTGATCGAGCTGCTCCTGGCCTTCGCGCTGGTGGCCGGGCCGCGGTACCGCGCGGTCATGCTCGTGATCGGCAGCCTGTTCCACCTCGGGATCGCGGTCTGTTTCGGTCTTTGGTCCTTCTCGGCGACCATGGTTGCGGCGCTGCTGTTGTATCTCGCGCGGCCGTCGAGGGCGGCCGTGGCGACGGCAGCCACAGCGTCTCCGATCCCGCAGCCGGTCGGTGCGCCGGAAGCCGCCCCCGACTCCGACATGCTCCCGTCCCGATGAGAGGCCAGTCCATGCGAACCATCGCTCGTCGCCCGTTCGACGCCCCGCTGCGCGCGATCCTTTTCGTCGGGCCGGCGATCCTGCTGCTCGTGGGCATCCTCAACGTCGACACCCCCGCGGGTGCGGTCGTCGTTCTGCTGGCCGTCGTGGTGCTCATGGTCATCACGTTCTTCTCGGGCGTGCGGCTGCGCGCGGGGGAGCGGGGCGTGGCGGTCTCCCTCGTCCCGTTCTGGGGTCGCCGTCTCCGCTGGGAGCAGATCGCCCGCGTCGACGTCGAGGAGGTCCGTCCGTTCGAGGACTTCGGCGGGTGGGGAATCAAGGGCAGCCAACGTCGACACGGCATCCTCCTCAGCGCCGGCGAGACCATCACCGTGCGCCTGACGACGACCGACGGGCGCCGCTATCTCGTCGGCTTGGGAGACGAAGCGGAGGAGGCCGTCCGGTCGCTTCGGCGGATGGCGCCCTCCACCGCCGCCGTGAGTTTCCCAGCCTGAGCTGCGGGGTGCGCCGGCCCCGCGAACCGGCGACGGGCCGCGAGTCGGGCGCCCCCGCCGCGATCAGTGTCGGGACAGCTGCGCCTCCGCGAGGATCTCGGCCCGGGGCCGCTCGTTCGCCGCGAGCGCGAGCCACGTCTCCACGACGGTGTCGGGGTTCAACGACAGCGACTGGATGCCACGCGCCACCAGCCACTGCGCGAAGTCGGGGTGGTCGCTCGGCCCCTGTCCGCAGATGCCGACGTACTTGCCCTGTCGAAGGCACGCGTCGATCGCCATTCCGAGCAGGTGCCGCACGGCCGGGTCGCGCTCGTCGAACGCGGATGCCATGAGCGCCGAGTCGCGGTCGAGCCCCAGGGTCAGCTGGGTCATGTCGTTCGAACCGATGGAGAAACCGTCGAAGTACTCCAGGAAGCTCTCGGCGAGGATGGCGTTGGACGGCAGCTCGCACATCATTACGATGCGCAGGCCGTTCTCGCCGCGGCGCAGGCCGTTGGCGGCGAGGAGCTCGACGACGGCGGCGGCCTCGGCGACCGTGCGGACGAAGGGCACCATGATCTGCACGTTCGTCAGCCCCATGTCGTCGCGGACGCGGCGGAGCGCCTCGCACTCCATGTCGAAGCACGCGCGGAACTCGGGAGAGACGTACCGGGCGGCGCCGCGGTAGCCGAGCATCGGGTTCTCCTCGTCGGGCTCGTACAGGGGACCGCCGATGAGATTGGCGTACTCGTTCGACTTGAAGTCCGACAGGCGCACGATCACCGGCTCGGGAGCGAAGGCCGCGGCGATCATCGACACGCCCTCGGCGACGCGCTGGATGAAGTACTCCTCGGGGGAGGGGTAGGCGGCGATGCGCGTGCGGATGTCGTCCGCGAGCGCGCCGTCGAGCCGGTCGAGTTCGAGCAGCGCCCGCGGGTGGATGCCGATCTGCCGGTTGATGATGAACTCCAGGCGAGCCAGTCCCACCCCGGCGTGGGGCAGTCGCGAGAACGCGAAGGCCTGGTCGGGGGTGCCGACGTTCATCATCACCTTGACGGGGGGTTCCGGCATCCGATCGAGCTCGGTCTGCTCCTCGGTGAAGGGCAGGATGCCGTCGTAGACGACGCCGTCGTCGCCCTCGGCGCACGAGACGGTCACCTCCTGACCGTCGCGGAGGGCGTGCGTGGCGACACCGGTGCCGACGACGGCGGGGATGCCGAGCTCGCGCGCGATGATCGCGGCGTGGCAGGTGCGGCCGCCGCGGTCGGTCACGATCGCCGAGGCGCGCTTCATGATCGGTTCCCAGTCGGGATCGGTCATGTCGGCCACGAGCACGTCACCGTGGGCGAAGTCGGCCATCTGGTCGATCGAGCTCAGCACGCGGACGCGTCCCGCGCCGATGCGCTGACCGATCGCGCGCCCCTCGACGAGCACGGGGCCGCGCTCGGCGAGCACGAAGCGGCGCAGGACGTTCGCCGAGCGCCGCGAGACGACGGTCTCGGGGCGGGCCTGCACGACGTACAGCTGCCCGTCGACGCCGTCCTTGCCCCACTCGATGTCCATCGGACGGCCGTAGTGTGCCTCGATCACGAGAGCAATGCGGCCGAGTTCCTCGACCTCCGCGTCCGTGAGCGAGAACCGGCCCCGGTCCGCGGCATCCACCTCGACGAAGGCCGTGCTGCCGTCGACGTGCTGACCGTCGGTGTACCGCATCGCGATGGCCTTCTCGCCGACCGAGCGCTTGAGGATCGCGGGGCGGCCGGCGCGCAGCGCCGGCTTGTAGGCGTAGAACTCGTCGGGGTTCACGGCCCCCTGCACGACGGCCTCGCCGAGCCCGTACGAGCTCGTGACGAACACGGCCTCGTCGAAGCCCGACTCGGTGTCGAGGGTGAACATGACACCCGAGGATCCGATGTCCGAGCGCACCATGCGCTGCACGCCCGCGGAGAGGGCGACCTCGTGGTGGTCGAAACCGTGGTGCGCGCGGTAGGCGATCGCGCGGTCGTTGTAGAGCGAGGCGAACACGCGACGGATCGCCTGGAGGATGTTCTCGATACCGCCGATGTTGAGGAAGGTCTCTTGCTGCCCCGCGAACGAGGCATCCGGCAGGTCTTCGGCGGTCGCGCTCGACCGGACCGCCCACGTCACGGCCTCGGGGTCCGCTTCGTCGGCGACGAGAGCGGCGTAGGCGGTGCGGATGTCGGCCTCGAGGTCGGCCGGGAACGGCTGTTCCTCGATCCACGCGCGCACCCGGGAACCGAGCTGGCTCAGGGCCGCGACGTCGTCGACGTCGATGCCGTCGACAGCGGCGCGGATACGGGCGTCCAGGCCCGCGTGGGCGAGGAAGCGCCCGAAGGCCTCGGACGTCGTGGCGAACCCCGGGGGGACCCGGATGCCGGCGGATGCCAGGTGCGAGACCATCTCGCCGAGCGAGGCGTTCTTGCCGCCGACCCGGGCGAGGTCGGTCATGCCGATCTCGTCGAAACGCAGGATGTTGGTCATGGGGTGGGCCTTTCGTGGGGTCGGTCGCGCAGGTTCATGGACTGCAGGATCACGGCGGACATCTCCTCGACGCTCCGGGTCGCGGAGCTGAGGAAGGGGAGGCGGGTGCGGCGGTAGAGGTCTTCGGCGCGGCGGATCTCGAGGGTGCACTGCGCGAGGCTGGCGTACGTGGAGTGCGGGCGCCGCTCGTGCCGCACCTGGCTGAGTCGCAGGGCGGTGGTCGTGAGGCCGAAGCAGCGATCGGCGTGCGGCGCGACGACGCGGGGCAGGCCGTCGGTGGGGAAGTCGTCGTCGGTGAGCGGATAGTTGGCGACCAGGAGCCCGTAGTGCAGCGCGAGGTACATCGTCGTGGGCGTCTTGCCGCAGCGGGAGGGCGCCACGATGATCACGTCGGCGCTCGCGAGGTCGCGACCGCTCTGGCCGTCGTCGTGCTCGATGGCGAACTCCACGGCACGCATGCGGCGGAAGTACTGCTCGAGGTCGCCGAGGCCGTGGTACTGCCCGGCGCGCGTCTCGGCGGTCGCACCGAGCTCGGCCTCGAGCTCGGTGAGGTGTCCGGCGAGCAGGTCGATGACCACCGCGGCGGCATCGGCGAGGCGCGCCCGGATGCCGGCATCCTTGACCGTGGCGAACACGATCGGGGCTTCTCCCGCCGCGGCGGCGCGGTGCAGGCGCGCGACGACCGCCTCGACCGCGGTGACGCTGCCCACGAACGGCACCGTGTGGCGTTCGAATCGCGCCCCGGGGAAGTTGGCCAGCAGGGCGCTGCCGAGCGTTTCGGCCGTGATACCGGTGCTGTCCGACACGAAGAACACCGCGCGTGCGCCGGTGGCGGACGTGTCGAAAAGCGGGGCCATGGCCTGACGTTAGGGGGGAGAATCCGCGTCTTCTCGCCCGTGACGAGCGAAAGATCCGTAGATCTTGCGATGACGCTAAGGAGTCGCCGACGTCCGCTGCCCGCCTCCGCGATATCTCGACGTCGGCGCACACGGAGGGCGCCCAGCCGCCGAGGAATAGACTGGATGCCATCGACACCGTCTCTCCGGGGCCTTCTGTGACCACTTCCGCTTCTGCGCGCGCCTTCGACGTGCGCCACGTCCAACTCGCGCGCGCCCTGTTCGCCGCTCTGGCCGCGGTCATGGTCACGTTCTCGTCGGATCACTCCGCGGCGGTCGGCTCCAGCGTGTTCAGCGGATTCGCCCTCGCGACGGCGCTCGTGCTCGTCCTCTCGGCGTGGCTGGTGTTCCCGAGCGGCCAGCGGTCGACGCCCCTGCTCCTCGCCGTCATCACCGGTGTCGCCGGACTCGCGGCCAGCATCGGGGCGTGGCGGTCGACGACGTTCTTCTTCGTGCTCGTCATCGTGTGGGCGATCCTGTCCGGGGCGGTCGAGATCCTCGGTGCGGTGCGCGATCGGCGTGCCGGGCGGTCGGCAGCCGTCGCCCGTGACGGGCTCACCGTCGGCATCCTGACTCTGGTGCTCGCGCTCGCCTTCCTGCTCACCCCGATGCAGTACACCTACGACTACTCCATCGAGGGCGCCGGGTCGTTCACCCTCACCGGGATCGTCATCGCCGTCGGCATCTTCGGCGGATACGCGGCCATCGTCGCCGTCTACCTTGCGATCGCGGGGTTCTCGCCGCGCCGCAGCGAGCCGGTTCCGGTCGCACCCGCCGAGGAGGCCGCATCATGACGGACAAGCCCACCCGACGCGACCTCATGAAGCCCGTCCAGCTTCTGGGGCTCGCCCTCGGCGCCGCCGTGTTCGCCGGAGTCGTCACGCTCGTGTCGATGGGGGCCTTCCAGGCCCGCCCCGCCGAAGAGATCCAGCGCGCGCTCGTGATCGGCGGCATCGCCGCCGGTGTCACCTTCATCGTCGTGCTCGTCAGCGTGGCGCTTCTGTTGCTCGCCGTCGACCCCGCGCAGGTGACGAAGCAGGTCGACCGTCCCCTGCTCGTCCCCCAGGACGACGAGCCGGAAGCGACGGATGCCGCCGAGGCACCGAAGCGCGACGACGAGCCCGAGGCTCCGCGCCGCTGACCCTCAGACCCGTCGCGGGTCGATCATCGTCATCCCCGCGGGGGCGGCGGAGTCCATCGCGGGCAGCAGCCGTGCCGCCTCGTCGAGGCCGACCACCCGTTCGATGAGGTCGTGCGGGCGCAGCGCTCCACTGACGATGAGGGCGAGCATCTCGGGATAGTCGACGGCGGCCATGCCGTGACTTCCGAGCACGTCGATCTCCCACGCGATCACCCGCGCCATCGGCATGGGCGTCATCCCGTCGGCGGTGGGGAGCAGCCCGATCTGCACGTGCCGACCGCGCCGGCGCAGGCTCAGCACGGCGTCGCGCGCGGTCTGCGCGCTGCCGACGGCGTCGATCGAGACGTGGCTCCCACCCGAGGTCACCGCGGCGACCGCCGCGGGCACGTCTGCGCCGTCGGCGAGGATCGTGTGCTCTGCGCCGAGGCGTCGCGCCACCTCGAGCGCCGCGGGCGTCCGGTCGACCGCGATGACGCGGGCGCCCAGGGCGACGGCGATCATCACGACGCTCAACCCCACGCCCCCGGACCCGACGACGGTAACCCACTCCCCGGCACGCACGCGCGCGCGGGCGGTCAGGGCGCGGAAGGCGGTGGCGAAGCGGCATCCGAGGGCCGCCGCGGCTTCGAACGAGACCGCATCGGGGATGCCGACGAGGTTGGTGTCGGCGGATCGCACGACGACGCGTTCGGCGAAGGAGCCCCACTGCGTGAAGCCGGGCTGCTCTTGGCGCGGGCACACCTGCGCGTTGCCGCTCCGGCACCACTCGCAGTCGCCGCAGCCCATCACGAACGGCACCGTCACGCGGTCGCCCACGGCCCCGTCGCGCACGCCGGCCCCGACCTCGACGATCACGCCGGCGAATTCGTGCCCGGGCACGTGGGGGAGGGTGATGTCGTCGTGCCCCACCCAGGCATGCCAGTCGCTCTTGCACAGCCCCGTCGCGTGCACCTCGACGACGACGCCGCCCGCCGGTGCGGTCGGGGCGGGAACCTCGCGGATCTCGAGGGGCTGGGCCTCGGCATCCATGATCATCGCGCGCATGGCATCCATTCTCCCGGGGACGCCCGCCGCCGCTCTTCGCGATAAACGCGATTCGTGCAGGGAAACGCCGTGCCTCGGCGTTTCTGGCCGGAAATCGCGTTTGTCGGCGGCTTACAGCGAGTCGACGACCCGCGACGCCAGACCCGCGTACGTCGCGGGGGTGAGCGCGAGCAGGCGCTCCTTCGCGGCGTCGCCGATGTCGAGGCCCCGCACGAACTCCTCGAGCTCGGGCCCGCCGACGCGGCGTCCGCGGGTGAGGTCCTTCAGCAGGGCGTAGGGGTCGGTGATCTGCGAGCGGCCCGCGGCGATCTCGGCGCGCACGACGGTCTGGATCGCTTCGGCGAGCACTTCCCAGTTCGTGTCGAGGTCGGCCAGCAGCACGTCCTCGGCGAGCGAGATCTCGGTGAGCCCGCGCTGCAGGTTGTCGAGCGCGAGGAGGGAGTGGCCGAAGGCGACGCCGATGTTGCGCTGGGTCGTGGAGTCGGTGAGGTCGCGCTGCATCCGGCTCGTGACGAGGGTGGATGCCAGGGTCGCGAACAGTCCGCCCGAGATCTCGAGGTTCGCCTCGGCGTTCTCGAACCGGATCGGGTTGATCTTGTGCGGCATCGTCGACGAGCCGGTCGCTCCGGCGACGGGGATCTGCGTGAAGTACCCGAGCGAGATGTACGTCCAGATGTCGGTGGCGAGGTTGTGCAGGATGCCACCCGCGTGCCGCGCGCGGTCGTACAGCTCGACCTGCCAGTCGTGCGACTCGATCTGGGTCGTGACCGGGTTGAAGCCCAGGCCCAGCGACTCGATGAAGGCGTGGGTGAGCTCGGGCCAGTCGACGTCGGGCTCGGCGGCGACGTGCGCCGACCAGGTGCCCGTGGCGCCCGAGAACTTCGCGAGGTACTCGCCGGCATCCAGCTGACGGATGACACGATCCAGGCGCCACGCGAAGACGCCGATCTCTTTGCCCATCGTGGTGGGCGTCGCGGGCTGGCCGTGCGTGCGGGAGAGCATCGCGGCATCCCGGTGCTCGACGGCGAGCTCGGTCAGGGCCGCGGTGACGCTCCGCAGCTTCGGCAGCCACACGCGCTCGACCGCGCGCTGCACGGTGAGGGCGTAGGCCGTGGAGTTGATGTCCTCGCTCGTGCACGCGAAGTGGGTCAGCTCGGCGAGGGCCGTCAGGCCGAGGCTGTCGAGACGGTCGCGCACGAGGTACTCGACGGCCTTGACGTCGTGACGGGTGACCGCCTCTTTCTCTTTGAGCCAGGCGATCTCGTCGGCGCCGAACTCCTCGTACAGCGCGCGCAGCCGGGTGCGGTCGTCGTCGCTCACCGGCGACGTGCCGAACAGCGACCGGTCGGTGAGGGCCAGGAGCCACTCGACCTCGACCTCGACGCGGGCGCGGTTGAGCCCGGCCTCCGAGAGGTAGTCGCCGAGTTCGGCGACGGTGGCGAAGTAGCGGCCGTCGAGCGGGCTGAGGGGCTGCGGGGGCAGAGAGGACACGGGTCTCCCGGGGGTCGAGCGAACGGGTCAGCCCGCGGAACGGATGGCGGGCTCGAGCTGCCGGAACAGGGCCCTGCTGGCGCGTTCGATCATACCGAGCACCTCGTCGAACATCGGGGGCCCCGCGTAGTAGGGGTCGGGGACGTCGAGGGTCTCGGCATCCGGGAGGAACGACAGCAGCAGTCCGATCTTGTCGGCGTCGTCGTCGTGCCGGGCCCACCCGCGCAGCACACGCTCGTGGCTGCGGTCGAGGGCGACCACGAGGTCGTTGTGCTCGAAGTCCGAGAAATCGAACTGCCGTGCGCGGTGGGCGGCGCCGTCGTAGCCGAGGCGGTCCAGCGCGGCGAGGGTGCGGTGGTCGGCGCGTTCGCCGACGTGCCAGTCGCCGGTGCCCGCCGAGGTCGAGACGACCCGCGATCCGAGGCCCGCGGTGTCGGCGATACGCCGGAACACCACGTCGGCCATCGGCGACCGGCAGATGTTGCCGCTGCAGACGAAGACGACGCGGAAGGGCGCGTCGGCACTCGCGGTCATCCCCCCATTCTGTCGGGGACGAGCGCTCAGCGCATCAGCGATGTGACCGGTCGTCGCGGCTCGGTCGGAACAGGCCGCCGAGGATCGCGTTGATGATGCCGATCAGCAGCGCCGCGACGACGGTCAGCCAGAACTCCCCGGTGCGCAGTCCCCAGTCCCAGTTCTCGGTGATGATCGCCGTCAGCCACAGCAGGAACCCGTTGATGACGAGCGAGATGAGACCGAGGGTCAGGATGTAGAGCGGGATGGCGACGACCTTGACGATCGTGCCGATGATGCCGTTGACGAGGGCGAAGATGAGTCCGACCAGCAGCAGGGTCAGGGCGACCTGCAGCCACTCACCCGGGGCGAAGGGGATGAGTCTCACCTGCAGGGCGGGGATCAGCGTGACGATCCAGATGGCGAAGGCGTTGACGGCGACGCGGACGACGAAGCGCATGGCCCCATCG
>NZ_CAKKMM010000028.1:0-23309 GCF_918698205.1 Microbacterium sp. Bi128
GCGCAGCTGGGCGATCACGGTGACCGCGCGAGGAACCCGTGGGGAACGGGCGCCGCGCACGGTCACGACGTCGCGGCGTCTACTCGGCGGCGTCCGCGACGTTCGCGACGGGTACGAGATCAGCCGTGTGGTAAGCGAAGACCAACCGAGCGGGCACGCTTCCCGCCAGCACCTCGTCGACCGAGCGGTTGACGTCCGCGAGATCGCGGGTCTCGGTGATCACGCGGGTGCGCCCGAGCGCGTGGAGGGCGAACACCTCGGCGAGATCCTGACGGGTACCCACGATCGAGCCGATGATGCTGATGCCCTTGAGCACGGTGTCGAAGATCGGGACGGTCAGTTCGCCGCCCGCAGGCAGCGACACCAGCACGAGTCGGCCTCCGCGGTTGAGCGAGTCGAACGCCTGACGGAACACGGCGGGAGCGACCGCCAGAACGATCACGGCATCCGCTCCTCCGTACTGCCGGATCGCCTCCACCGGATCCGTGGTGAGTGCGTTCACCACGTGATCCGCCCCCAATTCGGAGGCGAGCCGTAGCTTGTCTTCGGTCACGTCGACGGCGATCACCTTCGCCCCCACGAGACGCGCGTACTGCACGGCCAGGTGACCGAGCCCGCCGACGCCGAACACCGCGACGGTCTCGCCCGGTGTGATCCGCGCGTTCTTGACGGCCGCGTACGTCGTGACGCCCGCGCACGTCAGCGGAGCCGCGTCCAGGGGAGTCACACCGTCGGGTACCGGGACGGCGAAACGCGCGTCGGCCAGCATGTACTCGGCGTACGCCCCATCGACGCCGTAGCCGTTGTTGAACTGCTGTTCGCACAGGTTCTCCCGCCCGTCGACGCAGTACCGGCACTCGCCGCAGGCGTGGCCGAGCCACGGCATCGCGACGCGCTGCCCGACCGTGCGGGAGGTCACCCCGGCGCCGAGCTCCTCGATGATGCCGACGCCCTCGTGCCCGGGAACGAGCGGGAGACCGGGCTTGACCGGCCAGTCCCCGTTCATCGCGTGGATGTCGGTGTGGCAGAGCCCGCAGGTCTCCAGCCGGACCAGCACCTGTCCCGGACCGGGGTGCGGGATCGGCCGCTCCTCCACTGCCGCGGGCGAACCGAACTCTTGGACGACTGCTACTCGCATGACCTCTCCTTCGATCGTGGCCTCCCTCGAGTCTTCGCGGTCGGGGACCCCGTCGGCGGGTCGAAGGTCCCGCCGGACGCGATCGGCCGGCGGCAGAGTGGGACGTAGCCGACGAGCGGCACGAGCAGAGGAGCGATCATGAGCGAGACCATTGCGGTCGGTGTGACCGATGCATCGGGAGCCCGGAGGGCCCTGCAGTGGGCGATCGAGCGTGCGGTGGCACGACGGGAACGGCTGTTGCTGGTGTCCGTCGTGGGGTCCGGAAGAGGGGTCGGTGGCGAGGAGCCTCTCCTCGACCATGCGACGCAGGTGACCGAGGCGATGCTGGAGTCGGCGGCGGCGCAGGCGCGCTCGGCCGGGGCGACGACCGAGACACTGCTCGAGCGGGGCGATCCCGTCGCCCGGCTCCTCGACGTCTCGCAGCGGGTCGACCTGCTCGTCCTCGGCAGCGACTTCGCGCACGGCGGCTCTCACCTGCGCGGCGTGCGGGGCGTACGGATCACCGCCGCGGCGCACTGCCCGGTGGTCGTCGTTCCCGACGACGCCGGGGACGGACGCACCGGAGTCGTGGTGGGGGTCGACGGGTCGGAGTCGTCGGAGAAGGCCGTCGCTTTCGCCGCAGCGGAGGCGGATCGTCTCGACGAGCCCCTGACCGCGGTGATGACGTGGTCGCCCGTTCCCGTGCCGTTCGAGATGGAGACCTATCCGCCGGGATATTTCGAGCGCATGCAGGACCTCACGGCGGAGGCTCTCGCGATCTCCCTCGCCGGGCTCCGGCAGGACTACCCCGATCTCACGGTGCACACCGTGGTCGAGTCCGGGTATCCGGCGGCGGTCATCGCCCGCACGGCTCACCACGCTCGGCTGCTCGTCGTCGGGAGCCACGGGCGCGGAGCGATCGCTCGCTTCCTCCTGGGCTCGACCAGCCAAGCGCTTCTGGATCAGTTGCCCACGGTCACGGCCGTCATCCGGTGAGCGCCGCGGCGATCCGCCGGCGAGGGCCCCACGCCCCGCCGGCGGATCCGTGGTCTTCCCGAGCCGGTCAGTCGTCGTTCAGCGGCGTGAAGCTCGGGATCGGGTGCGGGCGTCGCCCGGCAGGGGGAAGCACCTCGGCCGTCGGAACGATGATCCGCGCACGCATCGGTGCCTCCGATTCCTCGCTGCCGCGCTCCGGGAATCGGCGCCCCGTCACGCTGCGCGGATGAAGGCGGATGACGTACGGCTTGGGCGTCGGGCTCATCGAACGCAGGTCGGTCTCTCTGGTGGTGCGGATCTCCGCGTCCGCATCGACCCGGGCCGCTTCTCCGCGCAGCACGACGCTCCACCGTTCGTCGCCGTCCTGCCCATCGACTTCGAACGCGACCATCGGGCGCGCCCGCAAGAAGCGCAGCTTCGCGTCGTCTGCACTGCGGATGTAGAGGACGCCGTCGCGGCTGGCGAAATTCACCGGGTAGATCCGCGGCTCCCCGGTAGCGTCAATGAGCGCCAGTCTTCCCAGGCGCTGCGTCTCGAGCAGCCGCCAGCACTCGGAGGTGCTGAGGGTCGCGACGGATGAAGCGTCGGTCGGCTCGTGGCTCATGATGGCCCTCCTTCCTCGAGTACACCGCGGACGGTGGCATCCGGACGGGTCGAAGGTCCTGCTGTCCTGGTCAGCAGGCGAACTCGGTCGTAGATTGGACTCCGGAAGAGGGGGCCTCCGATGACGAGCGAAGACCACCTGTCGTTTCCCGACGCACCTCGGGTGGAACTGGACGAAGCGATAGCGGAACTGATCGCCCAGGCCGAGCGCGTGCAGTCTTCGCAGGGACGTCTGCGCGGGCTCTTGCGCGCCGTGGAAACCATGGTCGGCGAGATCGAGCTACCCGTCGTCCTGCGGCGTGTCGTGGAAGCAGCGGTGGAGCTGGTCGATGCCGAGTTCGGCGCACTCGGCGTCATCGGAGCCGATCGGTCCTCCCTCGACCAGTTCATCCACGTCGGGCTCGCTGCGGGGGACGCCGCAGCCATCGGCCATCTTCCCCGCGGCCACGGCGTCCTCGGGGCGCTTATCGCCAATCCCGAGCCGATCAGGCTGGTGCATCTCGACGCCGATCCGCGCGCCGCGGGATTCCCGAGCCACCATCCGCGGATGGACTCGTTCCTCGGGGTGCCGATCACGGTTCGCGGCGACGTGTTCGGCAACATCTATCTGACAAACGCGCGTCGGGGGTCCTTCTCCGCCGAGGACGAGGAGCTGCTCCGGGCCTTGGCGTCGACGGCGGGATTCGTCATCCAGAATGCGCGCCTCTTCGACGAAGCACGCACCCGCGCGGCGTGGATGACGGCGACGGCGGAGTTGTCCGCGGCCATCCTCTCGACCCCACCGGACAAGGTCTTCGACCTGATCGCGGGACGCGTCGTGGACCTGTCGGCGGGCACGCGGGTGACGATCGTCGTCCCCACCGACGAGGTCGACGTGCTGCGCGTCGCCGCCGCCCGCGGGCCCCACGAACTCGACCTGCTCGGCACGACGTCGATCGACTCCGGCAGCATCCCGGCGAGGGCGATGGAAGACGGCGGCGTCCGAGTCGCGACCGCGCCGCACGTGTCGAGCCGACCGGATCCGACCTTGCTCACCGTGGATCAGGAGACCGGACCGGCCATGGCCGCGCCGATGCGCACGCGCCAGCGGACGTGGGGTGCGCTCACCGTCGCCCGCGCACCCGGCGAGCGCGAATTCACCGCGCTCGAGCTGGAAGTGCTGGGCGATCTGTCCTCCCAGGCGAGCATCGCGCTGGAACTCTCGCGTGCGCGCAGCGAACAGCACAAAGCGATCCTCAGCGACGAGCGTGCGCGGATCGCACGGGATCTGCACGACCACGTCATCCAGCAGATCTTCGGATCGGGTCTCACTCTGCAGTCGGTGGCGCTCACTCTGGACGACCCCCACGACCGGAGCCGCGTCGATCAGGTCATCGGCCAACTGGACGATGCGATCGCCCAGATCCGCACCGTGATCTTCGCGATCTCCACCCGAGACGGCAGTTCGCTTCGCCATCGACTCATCGATGTCGTCGCAGAGCTGTCGGGGGCGCTTCGCCGACCGCCCGCCCTGCGATTCGCCGGCCCTGTCGACAACACCATCACCGGGCCGATGGCGGAGGATGTCGTGGGGGTGGCTCGCGAGCTCCTGTCCAACAGCGTGCGGCACGCGCGGGCGCACACCATCTCGCTCGATGTCGGCGTCACGGAGCGAGAGGTGTCGGTCATCGTCACCGATGACGGCACGGGCATCCGCAGCGACCGCCGGAGCGGTCTTCACAACCTCGCCGAGCGCGCGGGCGCCCGCGGCGGTGCACTCACGCTCGATACAGGCCCGGACGGTACCCGCGTGCAGTGGCGGGTCCCGCTCGACGGACACGACACGGAGGAGTCAGCGCCATGACGCGTGTTTTTCTCGTCGACGACCACGAGATCGTGCGGAGGGGGCTCGCCGACCTCATCGACGACGCCGCCGATCTGGAGGTGGTGGGCGAGGCGGGCACCGTCCGCCATGCGCTGGCCCGCATCGAGGCCGCTCGACCCGACGTGGCCGTCCTCGACGTCCGGTTGCCCGATGGCAGCGGAATCGACCTGTGCCGGCAGATCCGCTCGTCGATGCCCGAGGTCGCGTGCCTGATCCTCACGGCGTACGACGACGACGCCGCGACGTACGCCGCCGTCGTCGCGGGGGCGGCGGGGTACCTGCTGAAGGACATCGCTGCCATGCGCTTGCTCGAGGACATCCGCGCCGTCAGCACGGGGCGCTCGCTGATGCACACCGCCGCGGCCTCCCGCGCGGCGTCGAGCCTGCGCGAGCGCTCCCAAGACGAGGATCCGCGACTGGGCTCCCTCGGTCTCCGCGAACGTCAAGTGCTCGCCCTCATCGCGGACGGGCTGACCAACCGCCAGATCGGCGAACGGCTCGGCCTCGCGGAGAAGACCGTCAAGAACTACGTGTCGTCGTTGCTGACGAAGCTGGGGATGGAATCGCGCACGCAGGCGGCCGTCTTCCGACTGGGGCACCCCGAGCTCTGACCGCGGGACCTTCTGCCCGCCGACCGCTCAGCGGCCCTCCTACGCTCGGGTCATCCGGAGGGAGTGAGGCCATGGAGCGGGTGGTTCTGGGGTATGACGGCAGCCCCGCGTCGGATGCCGCGTTGGAGTGGGCCGCTTTCCGAGCCCGCTCCGAGCAGACAGAGGTCACGGTCATCCTGGTGACCAACATGTTCTCATCCGACCGCAAAGAAGCGGACAGGGTCCTGGATGCCGCGGCCCGGCGGTGGCACAGCTTGGTTCCGGGCATCCCCGCGAATGTGACGCGCGTCGACGGGCTCATGCCCGCCACCCTGACGAAGGCCGCGCGTGACGCGGACCTGCTCGTCCTGGGGGTTCATCCGGGATTCCGGATGCGGACGATACTCAACGGGTGGGCGCCCCTCCGCATGGCCGCCCGCTCCCGGATCCCCACGGCACTCGTTCCGGCCGAATGGTCCGCGAGCGACGAGCCGGTGACCGTCGGCGTGGATGACGACGACTCGTCGACGACGGCTCTCCTGTTCGCAGCCGAGACCGCCGTTCGGCTCCGTGTGCCACTTCGCGTGATCCACTCCTGGCTCATGGGCAGTCCCGAAGGAGGCGGGCACTCCGCCGTGCGGCTGAGCCCGCACCAGATCGCCGCCGAGCATGAGCGGATCCTGGAAGCCGCTGTCGCCCGCGTCCGCGAGCGTTATCCGGACGTCGTCGTCTCCGCGGAGCTGGTGAGGGATAACCCCACGTCGGCGCTGACCCGGGCCGCTGAGCGCAGCAGCACGATCGTCATCGGCACGCACGGGCGCGGCATCGTCGCGGGCGGATTCCTCGGATCGATCGGGTTGGATCTCGTCGGCGCCCTCCGCCGCCCGATCTGCGTCGTGCCGGGCGCCCGCCCGTCGATGTAGCACGGCGAATCACGCTCGTACAGCAGGGGCGGCCGTCGCGCCGCGGCCGCGGAGAGAGGCAGCGGGTCAGCCGCGTTGCGCGCGTCGCGTCCGGGGTGGAGTCCGGATCACCCCCGGGACGACGGCCCGCGTGAGCACATCGGAGTCGATGAGCACCGCCGCCACCTGGACGAGCGCGATCACGAAGTAGACCGCTTGCAGGACCGAGAAGGGGATGTACATCATCTGCACGAAGATCCACACGAACATCACCAACCCGGCGACCGCGGACACGAGGGGTGCCCCTCTCGACGCGCGCACCTGCATCACGGAGGCCAGTCCCTGAAGCCCTCCGAGGAACAGGACGAGCACGAGGCCGGGAACGAGATACGAGGAGAAGGGCGAACCCTCGAGGTAGTCCGCCGCCGGCTCCCACGTCGAGGCGAAGCCCGAGTCGAGAGCGCCGAGGACGAGGATCGTCCCGCCCGCGATCGCCGTCAGCGAGACCATCGCGTGCAGAACGACCAGCAGCCAGCGCACGGCGCGGTTCACCGTCCGGCCCCCTTCGCCGGGAACCCCGCCGAGGGCGCGACGACGATGGGACACCCCGCGCGCCAGAGGATGTCCTGAGCGACGGACCCGAAGTACCCGCCGGCGAGAACCCCCTCGCGGTGGGTGCCGATCACGATCATCGTCGCGGTCGGGGCGTGCTGCAGAAGAGCGTCGGCCGGGTGCGAGCGCACCAGATCCGATTCGACGTGGACGCGCGGGAAGCGGCTCTGCACAGACCTCGTGGCGGCGTCGAGCGCGTCGCGATGCTCCTGAAGGAGCCGGTCCGGCCTCACCAGCAATGCCGCGGAGCCGTCGATCTCGGGCTCCGGCAGGTGCCAGGCGTGCACGATCCGCAACCGGCGCGACGTCTCATCCGCTTCCCTCGCCGCGAACGTCAGCGCCTCCTCCGACGACGAATCGTCGTCGAGGCCGACCGTGACACTGCCGTCTCGGGGCGCCCATCCGACGGGCACGATGCAGACGGGAGGCACGGTGCGCGCGATGACACGGACCGGAAGCCACCCGCGGAGTGCCGCCCGCAGCGGATGATCCGGGTCCACACCGATGACGAGGAGGTCCCTACCTGCGGACAGTTCGCCGAGCGTTCGTGCGACCCCGCCCTCGGCGGCATGGAACCGCACGTTCTGCTCCGGCGCGGCCGAGCGGAAGGACCGCTCCGCGTTCGCGAGAACGTCCTCGTCGGACTGCCGGTGGGCCGTGGCATCCGACACCACGTGCACCACGTCGACATCGGCGGCGTGGGCAGTCGAGCGATGCGCCACCCAGGCGAGCGCGGAACGTGCCGCGGCACTGTCATCCACGCCCACGACGATGTTCTCCATGGGAGCCTCCTCGAGCCGTGCCCTTGCTCCGCACTCTACGAGCGACCCGCGGAAGGGTGCGGGTCGAAGGTCCCATCAGGCGAGTGCGCCGACCTGCGGCCGGTCCGGTCACGCCCCCGCGGCGATCGCGATGGACTGCGGAGGACAGCACAACCGTGCAGACTGTAACCAACGAGAGGAGAACGACATGCGCCGTGGAGATCCCTTCCGCACATACTTCGTGACGGTGATCGTGGTCGCCGCCCTGAGCATCGGCCTCGGCCTGCTCATCGGAGGTCTGACCGGTCACTACGTGACCGTGTTCTTCGTGCAGCTCCTCGTGGCCGGCCCCCTGGCTGCCTGGTACGTGAGCATCAAGAAGCGCGTCGTTGCACAGAAGTAGCGACGTCCTCACCGGCAGCGCCTCGGGCGTGGGTAGACGCAGCGCGAGACACCTCGCCATGTGGCAGAACGAAGGCCCCGAATCCCTGCATTTCTACGGGATTCGGGGCCTTCGTGCTGGCGGTGACGGTGGGATTTGAACCCACGGTAGGGGGTTACCCTACACAACTTTTCGAGAGTTGCACCTTCGGCCGCTCGGACACGTCACCGCCGAACAGCTTACGACACTCGGCGGGATGCCGCGAATCGGTGCTCCCGCGCGGGCGTGGGGGCACGGCATCCGGTCGTCCATCGTCGAAAGACCACCCTGGTCGAACCCCGGTGACGGTGCCAGGATCGAGACATGAGCGTGATCGAGAACTCCAAACTGACCGTCGTCGGCGCGGGGAGCGTGGGGGCCAGTGTCGCGTACGCTTCCCTCATCCGCGGCTCGGCCCGGCACGTCGCCCTGTACGACATCGCCGAGGCGAAGGTCGAAGCCGAGGTGCTCGATCTCGCCCACGGCACGCAATTCACCGGATCCAGCGACATCACCGGCGGTAGCGACGTCTCGGTCGCCGAGGGCTCGCACGTCGTCGTGATCACCGCCGGCGCGAAGCAGAACCCCGGCCAGACCCGCACAGAATTGGCGGCGACGAACGCCGGCATCATCCGTCGCATGATGCCCGACCTGCTCGAGGTCGCCCCGAACGCGATCTACGTCATCGTCACGAACCCGTGCGACGTCCTCACCGTCCTGGCGCAGGAGGCCACCGGCCTGCCCACGCAGCGGATCTTCGCGTCGGGCACCGTGCTCGACACGTCACGGCTGCGCTGGAAGATCGCGCAGCGCGCAGGCGTGGCCACCTCGAGCGTGCACGCGTGGATCGTCGGCGAGCACGGCGATACGGAGTTCCCCCTGTGGTCGACCGCCACGATCGGGTCGGTGCCCATCACCGAATACGACCTCCCGGACGGCACGCGCTTCGACGAGGACGAACTGGATGCCATCGCGGTCGACGTCCGCGACGCCGCCTACAAGGTCATTCGCGGGAAGGGCGCAACGAACTACGCGATCGGGCTCTCCAGTGCCCGCATCGTCGAGGCGATTCTCCGCGACGAGCACGCGATCCTCCCGGTCAGCACCGTGCTGCAGGACTTCCACGGCATCACCGGGATGGCGCTGTCGGTACCGTCCATCGTCAGCGCGAAGGGCGCGGTCCCCCTCGCCGGGACGCCGTTCTCCGACGGGGAGCTCACTCTGCTCCGCCGCTCCGCCGACGCCCTCACGACCGTGGCCGACTCCCTCCGCGACTGAGCCCGAGCGGGTGCGGCGACCGCGCGATAAACGCTCGTTGTGGTGAGGAACGCCCTGACGCCGCGTGTCTCGACAGGAATGGCGTTTATCGGGGACGGGCAGCACCGGATGCCACAACCCGGAGCCTGCGATGTCGGAGGCCCCGCGTAGCCTGGGCCCATGGCATCCCGTCGTCCCGCTTCCACTCCCGCCCCATACCGGTGCACCGAGTGCGGCTGGACGACCCTGAAGTGGGTCGGCCGATGCGGCGAGTGCCAGTCGTGGGGGACCGTGGTCGAGGCCGCCGAGCAGACGGGCATCGTCCGCTCGATCGTGCCGGTGGCCCCGGGCGCCGCTCGTGCGGCTCGGCGCATCACCGAGATCGACACGCAGGACGCCCCGCGCCGCACCAGCGGAGTCGGCGAGTTCGACCGCGTGCTCGGCGGGGGCATCGTCCCCGGTGCGGCGATCCTGCTCAGCGGTGAGCCGGGCGTCGGCAAGTCGACGCTGCTGCTCGAGGTCGCCGCACAGAGCGCTCACGCCGGTCGCCGCGTACTTTACGCGAGCGGGGAGGAGTCCGCGGCGCAGGTGCGCTTGCGCGCCGAGCGCACGGGGGCGCTGCACGACGAGCTCTTCCTCGCCGCCGAGACCGATCTCGCCACCATCCTCGGCCACGTCGACCAGGTCGAGCCGGGGCTCCTCATCGTCGATTCTGTGCAGACGATCTCGTCGGCACACAGCGACGGGGCCGCCGGGCAGCCGGCGCAGGTCCGCGAGGTGGCATCCGCGCTCATCCGCGTGGCCAAGGAGCGAGGACTGCCGATCATCCTGGTCGGTCACGTGACCAAAGACGGTTCGATCGCCGGACCCCGCATCCTCGAGCACCTCGTCGACGTGGTCTGCCACTTCGAGGGCGACCGACAGACCTCGCTGCGCTTCGTGCGGGCGCTCAAGAACCGCTTCGGCCCAACCGACGAGGTGGGCTGCTTCGACATGACCGGCACCGGCATCGCCGAAGTGACCGACCCGAGCGCACTGTTCCTCGGGCAGGGCGAGCCCGAGCCGGGCACGTGCGTCACCATCGCGATGGAGGGGCGGCGTGCGCTGCCGGTCGAGATCCAGGCACTCGCTGTCCGCCAGACGGCTCCCAACCCCCGACGCATCGTGAACGGGGTCGACGCGTCGCGCGTGGCGATGGTGCTCGCCGTCCTCGAGAGTCGCATGGGCCTGACGCTGTCCGACCGCGACGTGTACGTCTCGACCGTGGGCGGGGTGCGCCTCGTCGAGCCCGCCGCCGACCTCGCGATCGCGATCGCGGTCGCCAACGCGGTCAAGAACCGCAAGGTGTCCAAGCGGCTCGCCGCGATCGGCGAGCTGACTCTGACCGGAGAGATCCGCAACGTCACGCAAGCGGCGCAGCGTGCGTCCGAGGCGAAGCGCCTCGGCTATCACACGGTGCTCGACGCCTCGTCACGCAAGCTGGCCCAGGCGCTGAACGAGCTGCAGGTCCGCGGGGCGCCCCGCGACGACAGCGAACCCGGGTTCTGATCGGTCGGGAACGACCGAAGCACGGAGTCCGATCGAACGGCGGCTCAGCGGCCGGGAGGTGCGGAGCGACGACGGCGGTGCGGCGACGTGAAGCCGAGCACAGCGGGGATGACAAGCCCGGCGGCGCACACGGCGCCGGCGATCAGGTACTCCATGCCCCGAGTCTTGCACGGGCGCCTCACCCGCGCGAGCCGGGCAGTTCACCCGCGGAGTGTCGCCCGCGTGGGGCGCCGCGAAGGCGGCATCCACCCGCCCGTCGAGCCATCGCGCGGCGGCGCACAACTCCTGCAGATCCGGCCTGCCACCCACCCCACCGAGCCCGAGGGGCGAGAGAGCAGGAGTTGTGCCCGCCAGCAGCGGCCGCACCGCCGGGAACCGTCAGGCGTCGAGTGCGGCGAGCACGTCCGCGGGGCTCGCCTGGATCGGGTGCGGGCCCGCGATATCGATGAAGACGGTCGTGATCTCATCGCGGTGACGGTCCAGGAAGGCACGCAGCCACTCCGGGGACTGCAAGGCGACGTGCGGCGGCAGCGTCTCGGGCTTGTGCGCCGCGTCGCTGAAGAGCAACAGTGCGATCTGGCCCGTGTTCGGGTCGCGGTACGTCCATACCTCGCCGACGTCGAGCGGGTTGTCGGCGTCTCCCGCGCGCATGAGTGGCACGACCGTCGGTCCGTGCCGCAGCGCGAAGGCGATGGCGGCCATGTCCTGCGTCTGCAGGGCGTCGGCGAGGGCGGTGTTCTTGAAGTCCACGTCGAGCTTCTTCCCCTTGCGCTTCTTTCCACCGGCCATCCCCCGAGCCTATCCGCGACACCACTCCGCCCGGACGGCCCGGCGGGGCTCGGCTGACCCTCGGCGGGGAGGACACCGCACAGCCCGAAGGAAGGGGGGATGCCACTCGGCCTCCCCCCTCCTCGTGTCACCGGAGGATGAACGAGGCAGTGCCCGCCGAAGGAATGCCGCCGATCGACACGCTCAAGTGATATGTCGCGCCGCCGCCCGGGGCGAACGGACGCTCACTGTCGCACGAGCCCACCGATGAGCGCGTCCGGTCCCACGTCAACGGAGCCGCGCTGGTCACCTGCTGACCGGCGGTCAGCGTCACCTCCATGTCGCTCGGCTCGGACTGGCAGTCGGTCGAACGCCACCACACGTCGGATCCGCTCGTGACCGTGAACGACTGGGCGCTCGTGCCGACGTTCATCGTGCACGGGTTCGCCGAGGTGTTGGTCAGACGGATCGAGAGCTGCGGGTTCTCGCCCTGGCCGTACTCGGCCTTGTCGGAGAGAGCCTCGACGGTGATGTCGGCGGGCGCGCACTCGACCGGTCCGGCGGGCGCGCTCGGCGACGGGCTCGCCGTCGGAGTCGGCGACGGCACGACGTCCGTGGCTGGCGGAGCGGGGGCCGCGGAACTCGCGACCGGTGCAGGATCAGCGGTGGGAGCGGAACGCCACGGCGGCGCCGCGACGAGCCACACGACGAGGCCGATCACGAGCAGCGCGAGGAGCGCAGCGGCGAGACGGCGCCGACGGTAGACCGCCGGGGAGGGCCGCCGCCTGCGGGGGGCATCGGTCATCGTTCCAGCGTAGGCGGCGCGGCTGTGCGCCCGCGCCATCCCGCGCTTACAACTGTTTGAGCATCCGGGTGTTGCCGAGCGTGTTCGGCTTCACATGCGCGAGGTCGAGGAATTCGGCCACTCCCTCGTCGGGGCTGCGCACGAGCTGCGAGTACACGTCGGGGTCGACGACCTGCTCACCGATCGGGGCGAAACCCCGACGCGTGAAGAAGTCGACCTCGAAGGTGAGGCAGAACAGGCGACGGACGCCGAGGTCGCGCGCGTGGCCCTCGAGCTTCTCGACGATGGCGCGACCGATGCCGTGGTGCAGCCAGTCCTCGTGCACGATGAGCGTGCGGATCTCACCGAGGTCCTCCCACATCACGTGAAGGGCACCGCAGCCGATGACCACGCCGTCGACCTCCGCGACGACGAACTGCTGCACCGAGCCGTACAGCACGACGAGGTCTTTGCCGAGCAGAATCCGCTTCTGCACGTACGGCTCGAGCAGCGCGTGGATGCGTCCGACGTCGGCGGTTCCGGCGGGGCGGACGACGAACGGCGCGGGGGAAGTCATCATCCCAGGGTACGCCGGGACGACGAAGGGGGCCCGGATGCCATGGCATCCGGGCCCCCTTTCGGACCGTCGGTCGTCAGCTGCCGGCGACGATGTCGGGAGTGGCCGAGATCTCTCCGGCCGTGCCGACACCGATCGCGACCTTCTCACCGCGCGGCGCGCTCTCGAACGTGAACTGCCCGTTCTCGACGCCGATCTTCACGTGGTCGCCCGACTCGAGCTCACCGTGCAGGATCTGCTCGCTCAGGCGGTCTTCGACCTCGCGCTGCATGGCGCGGCGCAGCGGACGAGCACCGAGCGTCGGGTCGAATCCGATCTCGATGAGCTTGTCCTTCGCGGCATCCGAGACCTCGATGGTCATGTCGCGGTCGAGCAGACGGTCGGCCAGACGCTTGGTGAACAGCCCCACGATCTGGCGCAGCTCGTCCTTGTTCAGCTGCGGGAAGACGATGACGTCATCGACGCGGTTGAGGAACTCGGGCTTGAAGTGACGCTTGAGCTCTTCGTCGACCTTGCCCTTCATGCGCTCGTACGACGTCTGCGCGCTGCCCTCGACCTGGAACCCGACCGGACCACCGGCGATCGCCGACGAACCGAGGTTCGTCGTCATGATGATCACGGTGTTCTTGAAGTCGACCACGCGGCCCTGACCGTCGGTCAGGCGACCCTCTTCGAGGATCTGCAGGAGCGAGTTGAAGATGTCGGGGTGAGCCTTCTCGATCTCGTCGAAGAGAACGACCGAGAACGGCTTCCGGCGCACCTTCTCGGTGAGCTGGCCGCCCTCTTCGAACCCGACGAACCCGGGAGGGGCACCGAACAGACGCGAGACGGTGTGCTTCTCACCGAACTCCGACATGTCGAGCGAGATGAGCGCGCCCTCGTCGTCGAAGAGGAACTCGGCGAGCGCCTTGGCCAGCTCGGTCTTTCCGACGCCCGTGGGGCCGGCGAAGATGAACGAGCCCGAAGGACGCTTGGGGTCCTTCAGACCGGCACGCTGACGACGGATCGTGCGAGAAAGAGCCGCGATCGCCTGTTCCTGGCCGATGACGCGCTGGTGCAGCGCCTTCTCCATGAACATGAGGCGGCTGGTCTCTTCCTCGGTGAGCTTGAACACCGGGATGCCGGTCGCCTGGGCGAGCACCTCCGCGATCAGGCCCTCATCGACCACCGCGTGCGAGGCGACGTCACCCGATCGCCACTGCTTCTCGAGGCGCAGACGCTCCGCCAGGAGCGACTTCTCCTCGTCGCGCAGGGATGCCGCCTTCTCGAAGTCCTGCTCCTCGGAGGCCTGCTCCTTCTGCTCGCGAACGTTGGCGATCTTCTCGTCGAATTCGCGCAGCTCGGGCGGGCTCGACAGGATCGACAGGCGCAGGCGGGCGCCGGCCTCGTCGATCAGGTCGATGGCCTTGTCGGGGAGGAAGCGGTCGCTGATGTAGCGGTCGGCGAGGTTCGCCGCGGCGACGATCGCGCCGTCGGTGATCTGCACCTTGTGGTGCGCCTCGTAGCGGTCGCGCAGCCCCTTCAGGATGTTGATCGCGTGGGGCAGGCTCGGCTCGGCGACCTGGATCGGCTGGAAGCGGCGCTCGAGAGCGGCATCCTTCTCGAAGTGCTTGCGGTACTCGTCGAGAGTCGTCGCACCGATGGTCTGGAGCTCGCCACGGGCAAGGAGGGGCTTGAGGATCGACGCGGCGTCGATCGCGCCCTCGGCGGCACCAGCACCCACGAGGGTGTGGATCTCGTCGATGAAGACGATGATGTCGCCGCGCGTGCGGATCTCTTTCGTGACCTTCTTCAGGCGCTCCTCGAAGTCACCGCGGTAGCGGGAGCCGGCGATGAGCGAGCCGAGGTCGAGCGAGTAGACCTGCTTGTCCTTCAACGTCTCAGGCACTTCGCCCTTGACGATGGCCTGCGCGAGACCCTCGACGACCGCCGTCTTTCCGACGCCGGGCTCACCGATGAGGACAGGGTTGTTCTTGGAGCGACGCGAGAGGATCTGCATGACCCGCTCGATCTCTTTCTCGCGCCCGATGACGGGGTCGAGCTTGTTGTCGCGCGCGGCCTGCGTGAGGTTGCGACCGAACTGGTCGAGCACGGCCGAGCCGCCCTGGGCGGCACCCTGGCTCTGCTCGCCGGCACCGGAAGCGACACCCGCGGGCTCCTTGCCCTGGTAGCCCGAGAGGAGCTGGATGACCTGCTGGCGGACCTTGTTCAGGTCGGCGCCGAGCTTGACCAGCACCTGCGCGGCGACGCCCTCGCCCTCGCGGATGAGGCCGAGCAGGATGTGCTCGGTGCCGATGTAGTTGTGGCCGAGCTGCAGCGCCTCGCGCAGCGACAACTCGAGGACCTTCTTCGCCCGCGGCGTGAAAGGGATGTGACCGGTGGGCTGCTGCTGGCCCTGACCGATGATGTCCTGCACCTGCTCGCGGACGGCGTCGAGCGAGATGCCGAGGGACTCGAGCGCCTTGGCGGCGACGCCCTCTCCCTCGTGGATGAGGCCGAGGAGAATGTGCTCGGTCCCGATGTAGTTGTGGTTGAGCATCTTCGCCTCTTCTTGGGCGAGCACAACCACGCGACGGGCACGGTCGGTGAATCTCTCGAACATCCTCAGTCCCTCCAGGAATGGGCTGACAGGCACGCCTCCGCGCGCCGTACATCGAGAGTAACCAGCGCCCGGAGGCCGCGGACCCGTGTTCGCCGTGGGCATAGCCGTCGGGACGCGGGACTTGCGCGGGGCATTGACAATCGATAACTTATCGAAAGTCAATAACAACGATCATCGATAAGGAGTCGTCATGGCATCCCCCCGTCCGACCTCCCGTTCCCTTTCGCGCGGCGACACCGTCAGCCTGCTGCTGTTCCTCGCCGCCGGTGTCGGGCTCGCCGTCTGGGCCGTCGTGCACAGCGTCGTGACCATCGTCGACGCCCTCCCCAACCGCGACGTCCGCGTGGCGATGCCGTTCCTCGACACCGCGGCGCAGGCCCCGCTCGGCCCCGATGGTGCACCCGTCTCCGTCGAGCTCGGCTCGGGCGTCGTCGTCGCCCCCGAGCTCCCGCTCGCGTCGCTGTGGGCGCTCGTGATCGCGGAGGTGCTGTTCGCGGTCGTGGTCGCGACCGTCGTCGCCCTCCTCCTGGTGTTGACGATCGGCATCCTCCGCGGGCAGATCTTCAGCAGGCGCAACACCGCGATCGTCACGACGGTCGGAGCCGTCACCCTCGTGGGGCTGGCTGGCGTGCCGTTCTTCCAGAACATGGTCGCCAACGGCGCCCTCGCCCGGATCTCGGATTACGGCTACGACCGCGGACTCGTGCAGACGATCGACCTGCCGGTCCTCCTCAGCGCGGCGTTCGTCGCCGCGGTCGCCGGCACCGTGTTCTCGGTGGGCGACCGCCTGCAGCGCGACACGGAAGGACTCGTATGACCCCCGCCGCCGACGACGACGGACCCAGCGGCATCCACTGCCGGCTCGACGAACTGCTCGCCGAGCGGGGCATGACGCTGACGCGCTTGAGTGAGCTGGTCGGGGTGAGCATCGTCAACCTGTCGGTGTTGAAGAACGACCGCGCCCGCGCGATCCGCTACTCCACGCTGGCCGCGATCTGCCGCGCGCTGGAGTGCGAGGTGGGCGACCTGCTCGTGGTGCAGGGAGAGGTCAGCGCTGCCCGATGACCGTGAGCGGCCCGTCGGAGGCGATGTTGCCGCCCGACAGGGTCAGCTCGACGGGGCCCTCGCCGGCGATGCCCGTGAGGTCGGCGAGCGACACGCGAGGGGCCATGTCGGCGGTGCACACCTGATCGGCGGGCGGCTCGGCGAACGTCACCGCGGCGCCACCCTCGACGGAGGTCACCGCCTCGACCTGGGGGCGGCAAGTGGAGCTGCCCCACGTCAGGATCGCGGCGAGACCGTCGCCGACCCACCCAGCACTGGGGGCGAACTCCGTCACCGCGGCCGGTGGCGTCGCCAGCGCGGCGAGTGACGCCGTGCCCTCGACGGCACCGGTGACGACGACATCGAGCGGACGCGTCGGGTCTATCCCGGCGGGAAGCGCGACGTACGTCGCCCGAGGCGCGAAGTCGCGGGTGCACGGACCGTTCTCACGGTCGACCAACTCGATCGTGAGGGTGCCGCTCGCGAGAACGGCATCGCCCGACGCCACCGGGACGCACGACGAGCTTCCTCGCGTCACCACCGCGATGCCGCGGCCGGCGTCGAGCCAGCCCGCGCTGACGTCCGTCGAAGACGCGGGGGTCGTGGCATCCACGGGCGGCTCGGTCTCGGGCGAGGACGCCGCCCCCGAGGCGCACCCGGCCAGAAGACCGGCTGCGAGGAGACCGACCCCCAGCAGGGCGGCCAGAGAAGCGGGACGGCGAGTCATCGGAACCTCCGGAGGGCTGTGGGGATGGGATGCCGGTCGCTCATTGCAGCGCCGAGGTGAGCCGCGCGAGGTTGTCGAGGATCGTGGAGCGCAGCGGCTGGCGTCGCCATTCCTCGACCGTCAGCTCGCGACTGAGAGTGCGGTAGACGTCTTCGACACGCTGCATGTCGCGGACGAACTCCTCACCGCGCACGAGCATCGAGATCTCGAGATTGAGACCGAAGGAGCGCATATCCATGTTGCTCGACCCGATGACGGCGACCTCGTCGTCGATCGTCAGGCTCTTGCTGTGGAGGATGAAGGGCTTGCGGTACATCCAGATCTTCACGCCGGCGGCGAGCAGCGCCTCGTAGTAGCTGCGCTGGGCGTGGTAGACCATCGCCTGGTCGCCCTCTTCGGAGACGAACAGCTCGACGTGCACCCCGCGCTGGCACGCGGTCGTGATCGCCAGCAGAAGCGCCTCGTCGGGCACGAAATAAGGGCTCACGATGATGATGCGCTCGCGCGCGGCGAAGAGAAGGCCGAGGAACAGCTTGAGGTTGTTCTGGAAATCGAAGCCGGGGCCTGAGGGAACGATCTGGCAGTCGAGGTCGCCGGGGCCGGACTCGACGCTGAACAGGTCGATCTCGTCCGTGAGGGTCTCATCGGTCTCGCTGTACCAGTCACTGAGGAAGACGGCGTTGACGCTCGCGACGACGGGGCCTTCGACGCGGACCATGAGGTCGACCCAGTGGAGGCCCCGGCGGATGTTCTTCTTCAGGTTGTAGGTCGAGTCCGTGACGTTCTGCGAGCCCATGAAGGCCACGCTCCCGTCGATGACCAGGAGCTTTCGGTGGTTGCGGAGATCAGGGCGCTGGTACCGGCCCCTCAACGGCTGGACGGGCAGCATGAGGTGCCAATGCGCACCCATCCGGTCGAGGCGGTGAAGGGTCTGGCGGTAGTACGGCTTCCCGCGGTTGGCCCAGTGATCCAGCAGGACGCGCACGACCACCCCGCGTGCGGCAACCTCTTCGAGGGCGCGGAAGAAGTTGTCGGTCGCCGCGTCGGCCTGCAGGATGTAGAACTCGACGTGCACGTAGCGGTCCGCCCGTCGAATGGCTTCCGCCATCGCGTCGAGACTTTCCTGGTAGTCGGAGATCAGGGTCGCCGCGTTGTCGCCCGCGATCGGCATGGCGCCGAGGTTGCGGTTGAGGCGGACGAGCGCGCGGAACCAGTCGGGTGCGTTCGGGCGGAGGGTGCCGAACTCGAGCGACTCGCTCGTGTCGTGGATGTACCGGTTGATGTCGGCCTGTTTGCGGCGGCGTGTGCGCGGCAGACGCGGGTTGCCGATCAGGAGGAACAGCAGCACGCCGACGAACGGGATGAAGTAGATCGCCAGCAGCCAGGCCATCGCCGCCGTGGGGCGGCGGTTGCGCGGGACGATGATGACCGCGGCGATGCGCACGACCAGATCGATCACGAAGAGCGCGATAACGAGCCAGCTCGCCTCGAACGTGGTGTCGATCACAGTGCCTCCTGGGCGGAATGTCCCCCCAGCGTAGTGATCGCCCTCGACACGCGGGGCATGCCGCTCAGGGAGTGGTGCCGTCGGAAGCCGGGAGCCCGCGCTTCGCGCGCTCCTGCGCCTCGATGCGCGCGTACGCCTTGCGCTCGGTGCGGTCCATCCGGATCACGCTGCGCAAGATGAAGAAGAAGACCGCCGAGACCACGATGGT
Organism: Microbacterium sp. Bi128; assembly: GCF_918698205.1. Classification (NCBI taxonomy): domain Bacteria; kingdom Bacillati; phylum Actinomycetota; class Actinomycetes; order Micrococcales; family Microbacteriaceae; genus Microbacterium; species Microbacterium sp. Bi128. The sequence goes on from NZ_CAKKMM010000028.1 coordinate 18,889, forward strand.
CGGCAGGATCGACCACAGCACGGCTGCCCACATTTCGTCCACGTCACCAGGATACGGGCACCGCCTGAGCGTCGGGCGGGAGAGCAGCCCCTCCTCCCCAGGGCGCAACATCTCCCGGCTCTCCCCAGATCGCGGCTTTCCGCCCGCGACACGATCCGCACCTGCGCCAGTCTCATGGCCATGTCAACGATCGTCCGTGCCGGATCCCCCGCCGAGTTCCTCGCCCTCGTCCCCCACCTGCTCGGGTGCACGCCCCGGCAGAGCCTCGTCGTCATCACGTTCACCGGAGGCCGCTCCCTGGGCGCGCTCCGCGTCGACCTGCCCGATCCCGCCGTCTCCGAGGTCGACAGCATCGCCTCGACCGTCATCGGGATGGCGTGCAAAGTCCCCCGGACGGATGCCGTCGCGGCCGTCGTCTACACCGATCTCCGTCTCACGGATGCCACGGACACTCCGCATCGCGCGCTCGTCGAGGCGCTCGTGGCCCGGGCCGACATCTGCGGCCTTCGCGTCACCGATGCGCTGATCGTCGGCCCCGACGGATGGGACGGCTATTTCTCTCCCGCGGCGGACGGGCCGCGGTCGCTCGACGAGATCGCGGCGGATCCGGGCGTGCCCGGACTGCCCGAGGTCGACGGCGACCAGTTCGCGGCCGCGATGCTGCCCTCGATCCCTCCCTCGGAGGCGAGTGCGGTGTACCGCCTGCTCACCGACATCGAGCATCTGCTCGCCCGATCGAAGGAAGGTCGGCGGCTGCCGGCGCGCCGCCGCGCGGCCGCAGGGCGCGTCCTCGACGACCTGACCGATCCTCCGGCCGTGTTCGAGAGGTTCGTCGCTCCGGGGATTCCCCTCGACGCCGACGCGATCGCCGCGGTGTCGTTCTGCCTGCAACGACCCGCGCTGCGCGATGTCGCCCTCATGCAGTGGGTCGGGGACATCACGACCGGCGACGCCACCTACGGCGCGCAAGATGCCTACGGGGAAGGGCATCCGTTCCCCGCAGACCTCGCACGCCCGATGTGGGGCGAAGGGGCGCACCCGGATCCCTCCCGCCTCCTTCGCGCGCTCGATCGCTGCCGATACGTGGCCGCGGCCACACCGCGGGAGGGACGCGCGGGCCCCCTCGCCGCCTGCGCATGGCTCGCCTGGGCGACCGGTCGGTCGACCCACGCGTCCGCCTACGTCGCACAGGCGCTCGAGATCGACCCGGGTCACGGCCTCGCCGACATCGTGCGGACATTGACCGACCGGGGCCGGCTGCCCGAGTGGGTGTTCGAACGCGAGTCGGTTACTTCACCAGGGGGAACAGGATCGTCTCTCGGATCCCGAGACCGGTGATGGCCATGAGCAGGCGGTCAATGCCCATGCCCATGCCGCCCGTCGGGGGCATGCCGTGTTCGAGAGCGCGCAGGAACTCCTCGTCGATCGGCATCGCCTCGTCGTCACCGCGCGCAGCCAACTTCGCCTGCTCGGTGAAGCGCTCGCGCTGGATGACCGGGTCGACGAGCTCGGAGTACCCCGTTGCGAGCTCGAAGCCGCGCACATACAAGTCCCACTTCTCGACGACGCCCGCGAGGGAACGGTGCTCGCGCACCAGCGGGCTCGTGTCGACCGGGAAGTCCATGACGAAGGTGGGGCGGGTCAGGCCGCCCTTGACGAAGTGCTCCCACAGCTCTTCGACCCACTTGCCGTGCGTCTCGTGAGCGGGCGCGTCGACGCCGGACTCGGCTCCGAACGCGCGCAACTCGTCGAGGGTCGTCTCGGGCGTGATCGTGCGACCGGCGGCCGCCGACAGGGAGTCGTACATCGAGATACGGTCCCATTCGCCACCGAGGTCGTACTCGGTGCCGTCCGCCCACGTCACGGTCGTGGAGCCCGCGACCGCGATGGCGGCATCCTGGATGAGGGTCTGCGTCAGGTCGGCGATGCCGTTGTAGTCGGTGTACGCCTGGTACGCCTCGAGCATCGCGAACTCGGGGCTGTGCGTGGAGTCGGCGCCCTCGTTGCGGAAGTTGCGGTTGATCTCGAACACCCGGTCGATGCCACCGACGACGGCGCGCTTGAGGAACAGCTCGGGGGCGATGCGCAGGAACAGCTCGGCGTCGAAGGCGTTCGAGTGCGTGATGAACGGACGGGCGCTCGCGCCGCCGTGCTGCACCTGCAGCATCGGCGTCTCGACCTCGACGAAGTCGCGCTCGGCGAACGTGCGCCGGAGGCTCGCGTTGACCTTCGCCCGAGCCAGCACCGTCTCGCGTGCCCGATCTCGCACGATCAGGTCCAGGAAGCGGCTGCGGACGCGGCTCTCCTCGCTCAGCTCGGAGTACATGTTGGGAAGGGGGAGGACGGCCTTCGCGGCGATCGTCCACTCCGACACCATGATCGACAGCTCACCTCGGCGGCTGGAGATCACCTCACCCGACACGAACACGTGGTCGCCGAGGTCGACGAGCTCCTTCCAAGCCTGGAGCGACTCGTCCCCGACGTTGGCGAGCGAGACCATCGCCTGGATCCGACTGCCGTCGCCCGCCTGCAGCGACGCGAAGCAGAGCTTGCCGGTGTTGCGGCTGAACACGACACGACCCGCGACGCCCACCGTCACGCCCGTCTCGGCCCCGGCCTCGAGGTCGCCGTAGCGAGCGCGCAGGGCGGGGATCGTGTCGGTCACGGGCACGACGACCGGGTAGGGGCCGCCCGCGGCGTCGGCGCGCTCGTCGAGCAGACGCTCACGCTTGGCGAGACGGACCGCCTTCTGTTCGAAGACGTCGTCCTCGGTCGGTTCGGCGTCGTTCGCGGGCGCAGCGGGCGCGTCAGTCATCGGGAGGGCTCCTCGGGGTCGCATCGAGTTTATCGGCGGGACGACGGGCGTTTCCCCCGAGCCGCGACCGCGACCGGTCGCCACCGCGCGTCAGCGCAGCGAGATCTCGGCGTTGTCGATGAAGCGGTGTCCGCCCACCGTCGCGGCGATGAGCGCGATCGCCCGGCCGCGATGGCCGTCGTCGACGGGCAGGAACGTCTCGGGATCGACGACCGAGAGGTACTCCAGACCGATGCGCGGCTCCCCCATGAGCGAGGACTGCGCCGCCGCGATGCAGGAATCGACTCCGAGGTCGGCATTGGATGCCGCGGCCTCCAACGCCAGCGGGAGCTTCGCAGCGGCACGGCGGTCGGCGGCATCCAGCAGGCCCACCCGGCTCGAGATCGGGAGCCCGTCCTCGGCGCGCACCGTCGGGACCAGCGCCGTGTCGATAGCGAAGTCGAGGTCGCGGATCATGCGCCGGACCAGGAAGGCACGCTGCAGATCGCGCTCACCGTAGACGGCGAGGTCGGGGCGGACGACATGGAACAGCTTCGCCTCGACCGTGAGCACGCCGTCGAAATAGAACGGCCGCACGCGCCCCTCGTACCGGAGGCCGAGGTCGCCCGCCGAGACCCGGGTGGTCGCGGTACCGGCGGGGAGGAACTCCGCAGCCGTGGGCGCGAACACGAGATCGACGCCGAGCTCACCCAGGAGGTCGGCGTCCGCGTCCGGGGTGCGGGGGTACGCCGCCGTCTCCTCCGCCGTGCGGAAGCGCAGCGGATTGACGAAAGTCGACACGACCACGAGGTCGGCCCGCTCGCGTGCGGCGCGGATGAGGTCGACGTGGCCGTCGTGGAGGGCCCCGAGCGTCGAGACGAGCGCGACGCGCGCAGCACCGCCCGGGCGATCTGCGCTTCTGGCCTCGGCCAGTCGGGTGCGCAGATCCTCGATGGTGCGGATCATCCGTCGATCGTAGCGTCCGGTGGCACACCGTCCGCGCCGACCGGACCTGTCCCCTCGACGAGGGCCTGATCGACGCTCGACCGCACGAGGGCGGAAAGATACGCTCCCGTGTTCTCGACCCCGACGCCCGCGAGGAGCGTCGCCGACTGACGCACGATCGATCGGGAGAACTGCGTCGCCGTGGCCACGGCCTCGGCGTACGCCGGCCGATCGGCCTCGGCGATCACGACCGGCTCGCACCCCAACTCGACGGCCAGCGCCTGCGCGATCGGCAGCACCGGGGCGGGAGCCGTCACGGCCGCGTACGCCTGGGCGAGCTGACGCAGATCGATCGACGAGGCACCCGTGAACACGATCGCCGGGTGGATCGCCAGGGGGATGGCCCCGCACCGCAGGGCCGGAGCGAGCACCTCGACGCCGTAGGCCGGGTCGGTGTGCAGCACCAGCTGCCCCGGTTGCCACGCACCGACGTCGGCCAGACCCGCCACGAGCCCGGCCAGCTGATCGTGCGGCACGGCGATGACCACGAGCTCGCTGCGGCGCACGACCTCTTCGGGCGGCAGCACCGGAAGCCCCGGCAGGATCGCCTCCACGCGGTCGTCGTCCGATCCCGACGTGATGCCCGTGAGCGCGTGTCCGGCGCCCGCGAGGGCCGCCCCCA